>NZ_DATCTU010000122.1 GCF_036567765.1 Pseudobacteroides sp. | reverse complement strand
TCAGTATGTAGGTGATTTTAGTGAAGGATTAGCAGTTATACAAGTTAAGGATAAACAAGGATATATTGATACTAGTGGAAAAGTAATAGTTAAGCCGGTTTTTGAACCAGCGAGTGAATTTAAAAATGGACTTGCACGAGTTAATTATGGAGGGGAATGGGGCTATATAAATAAAGAAGGCGAGTTTGTATATAAGCCAAAAGGTTTTGATTTGTGGTGATTTGAAGATATTTGATAAGGATCAGAGTAAAGCGGGCTGGGATTTTCTCAGCCTCTTTCTTCTTGGAAAGCCATTAAGGAATATCAGGGGACAAGGAACTGCATTCGTATTGTATTAAAATAGGTATATTGGTTATAGGTACAGTGGAACTGGTACAGAATCCACATACTTCATAATTACGATTAATACATTTAAACTCTGAAGGTTGGCATCATATCACAATTCTCTATGAAAAATTAAAAACAAATGTTAAAATAATTGCAAAAGTTATTTAATTATATAGGGGTACATATAAAATGGGAACTTGGGGAACTGCGATTTTTTCAGATGATTTGGCATGTGATGTTAGGGAAGCATATACTAATCTAATTGGAGAAGGTAAAGAGAAAAACGCAACAAAGAGCATATTAAAAATATTTAAAAATAATTTGAAAGACAGTGATGAAGAACCTGTAATATGGTTATCATTGGCCTCAACCCAATGGAAGCTTGGGAGATTGGAAGATAAAATTAAAGAAAAGGCTATAGAAATTATAGATACAGGCATTGACCTAAAGCGTTGGGAAGAAGAACCAAAGTTATTAGTGAAAAGGAAGAATGTCCTTGATAAATTAAAAGAACAACTAAATTCTCCACAATGTTTACCGAAAAAGGTTTCTAATCCAAATAGGCCTAGAGTAAACCATAAGCTGGTTGACCCATCTAAAATTAGCTATCCATTTGAGCCAAAAACAAATAAATTCCTTGTACCGGGCCAATTTTGGGCTATACCATTAGAAAATGGTAAATTTGCGTGTGGAAGGGTTATTGAACTGAACCCTGACCATAACCGTAGCTTTTTAGCAGGTTTAATGGATTGGATAGGTGAAAATCCACCTTCAGAAGAAGATTTAGCAGGGTGCAAAACCCTAGAACAAGGATGTGTTCATATTAAAACTATTAAAGAAACTGGGTTGAACGGCATGATTACTGGTTGCAGGCCTCTTATTTTAGACGGTATTGAATCTAATTATTTTACCTCTTGTACTTATGGTGGAGAACTGATGAAAGGTTTTAAGATTATAGAACCAATTGTATATGCAAAAGACGATGAATATGAGACGCTTAGTTATTGGGGGTATGTATCTATAAAGATACGTGCTGAATACCTATTTAAAAATAAATAACTCATTCTTAAATGTGGCAAAATACTCGTTTACAATGGACCAGAAAGTGGAAAACACCCTGGAGTATTCTGCCCAAGTAAAGACTTTGGAGTCTATATGGAATTTAAGAATAAGTTATGGGACAAAATATAAAATTCCCATGCTTTGAAAACGCTACACTAGGAAAGTAGTATTAACCCCACCTTTAGCATTGCATAACTCAATTTATATCTTAATAAATTTTGGTCTAATTAGAATCACAAAGCACTATAAAGGGGGAATCATTATGTTTAAAGTAAGATTTAAAGCCTATTCCAAGCAATTCAAAAGATTTTTTGGAGAGAAATTAATTTTCGAACAGTGGGATGACTTTTATTTTGCTGTTTTCGGCAAATTTAAAGAAAGAATTAGCACTAAAGAGGATTTCATAAAAGAAAAAACAAAATTGAAAGACATTATATTCAGTAATAGCTTTATGGAAAAACTACTGAGCAATTCAATGTTTTTTGTTGGCGGAATATTAGCATCAAGGCTGATTGATTTTTCAAAAAGCACTTCAAATGGCGTTAGTGAAAATCTTATCTTTACTTTTTCCCTGCTTTCTATATTTGTACTTATGATGGTCATTATAAATGCGATTATTCCAGACAAAGATAAAAACAATTTTTACAACACATGTTTGAATATATTAGAAGAAAATAAAGATGAATTTTACTGATAGCGTAAGCGTCAAACTTAACACACATTGCCTACTTACCAAAATCTATGACATATGAAAAAATCCCACTTAATCAGTAGTGAAAAGTGGGATTTTTATACGAACTTTATATTTTGCATTCGTCTGGCAGAGTTGATGACCAAGGAGAAGTTTATCTAAAATTTCTTTATCCTGAATATCCAAATTTGGCTGTTGACTTCAAAAACTCCATCTGGGATTCCAATAAATAGAATTGGTTCTATTATTAAACATTTATAAAAAAAGCCAACTTGAGCTATTAAGTGGTGCAATTAGCAACTATATGGACAAAAGCGGATTAAAGTAAAAATTCCTTAATTAATTTCCAATTTTAAAAAAGTTCTACATGTAGAATTATTGCCGAAATGCTGTGACACAACTGTTATACCGGATTTTTATGCAATAATTTCCTGACCTATATAAATTGAATCAAAACAATAGAGTAGCATAATAAAAATGCAAGAATTATAGTCATTTTTTCCAGTTTAGTTATTGAGTTTTAAGAGTAGCTTCAAAGCCGCTTTGCAGTACTCTTACAGAGCCAAGCCGGAGAAAGTATACGATAAAAATTTTATTGTATACCTTTCTCCGGCCTTAAAGTCTATTTCGTGTAGCTCCGCAGAATTTCCAGTTTAGTTAGATAACAAAAAAGATTTATCGGATTTATTTCAAATTTACGTTTGGGTTATCTTGTTGAAATATGGAATTTTTTCATATATAATGTATTAAACTACAAATTATTTTATATAGATTGGAGTGTCATATATGCATAAAGAAAATATAGCAGTATCAAATGATAATGTAATTGGGAGACTTTATAATTTAATATCTGCACTTAAGAATACTGAAGATATTAACTCCGAAGAGGCATTTTGCAAAGTTTTCTATTTGGAGCAGAATAACAAAGCCTCAGTTCTTTATAACTATTCAGAATTATTTAAAATGTGTACTTTAGGGATTAATGAAATACAGCAGCTAAATCCCAAAAATATCCAGAAATATTTAGATACTTTAAATAGTGCAATTGAGGGACTTTCTAAAATATATTTTAATGCTTCTTCCAATGTTTTGAATAATGGTTTAGATAAATTTAAAGATTATTTTGATAAAACTCTTATGCTTTCTCTTGAATATTGTGCGGATTACTTATCTGAACATAGTAAAGAAGTTGTTATTGAAGATGAAAAAATACAAGAATTAATTAAAGAAATCAATGAACTTATAGAAAGTGTTCTTAACAGCAAATTACATAATGAGTTAGAGAGAATACTTATCTATCATCTCAACAATATAAGAGAATCATTGTTAAAATACAAGTTATATGGTTCTCAAGGTATTATAAATAGTATATCAACTACTTTAGGAACACTTATACTAAACCGAGAAAAAGTTTATGCTGATAAAGATAAAACTAATGTAGAAAATATTTTTAAAATTGTTAATAAAATAAATGGAATTGTAGGATTTGCAACTAAAAGCGTAAGCTTATTAAGCTCAATCTATAAAAAAATAACTAGTGATGATGAATAATTAGATGAGATTTCTCTGGATTATTGAACTTGTAGTGTTGCTTTCACTTTTTGATGATGGAATTTACATATTAGTACCTTATGCCTCAAAAACATAAATAAAAAACAAGAATTTAAGCAGCCAAATTCACCAAATCCTCTGTTGATGCGGATAATACAGCATTCAAAGCAGAGGATATTTTTCTTCCTTTATCGGTCAAGGAATACTTATGCTGCTTTGGGAGCTTTCTAATAATTCCGTGAGAACGAAGCAATGCAATCTGACGGCTGATTTTTGAAGAAAGCTTTTTACCAGCCAATCCATTTGCCCAATCCGTACCCATCAGTTTTTCTTGCAATGCCTTGTTCGTTATAGCACCTGCATTAAAAGCCGGATCGGATATAGCTCTCAAAAGCTCCCTGTCTTTTCCGGTAACATCCAGCCCTCTGGACTTTTTCCCATTCCGGGAAAATGAGTTTGTAATCTCTTCAAATACTTTTCCTACAGGTGTTTTGTCCGATACGGTTGCAAGCTGTTCCGCAAAACTCTTATTCCGTTCTGCTGAAACCTTCGCTCTTAAGTTTATATCAGCTATACCTTTACGCATCGGGAGTAGCTTTTTACCGCTTGTTTTGTCATCACTTTCTGTATATCTCTGAACAAGATATTTCTTTGGATTGTTCATGGTCGTTTCAATACGTAGAACATTTTGTTGGTTGTAGAATTTCACACTATTATTGTCAACATAATGACGGACTCTCAAGCCATCGTGCCAAGTGTTAACTTTTGTCAAAAGCTCTGGATTTGACAGTGGGTGCGGTTGACCGCAAGAGGCTTTCCATAATAGGATTTAATGACTGTGGGTCGTTAAATATGTAATCCCTTGCCATCTCACTTTGCCACAATGTCCAATAATATCTCATGCCGTCCCCAAGTATTTCTGGCATTTGGGAAAAAGCCTCTTTTGAAAACCCGGATAGCATATCTTCCCAATTTACATCCAACTGTCTGTCCAAGAGTTTTTGAGCCAGTTGATAATCATCTATGTGTAAAAATTTGTTCCCATCAACTATGTATTTGCATTTTTCCTTATCCAGTGAACGACGCAGCCATTCCCTTCCGTTGAGAGCTATCTGTATGCCATATGGTGCCCAAGTCTGAAGCCTTATGCTCATGAATCCGTAATCTGTATGGTCATAATAAAAGTAAAGATGCTTACACCTTGATTTTTCCGGGCGTAAACTTGGAAATCCTGCTGTTGCATCAAATGTTGAGCGGTATGTTGTACAACTCTCGACACATGACCAAACACCTATCAAGCCATCTTTCACGCCGGATTCCTTCTGGAGATTGTGTGCAAGTTCTTCCTTGCGAGTGTTTATTGATGGGATATAAATTATTCCCCTGTCACAATGCTTTTGTGAATATGCTTCGGCTGACTTAATTATTGAAGTTGACTGTTTTGTAACCCAGTCCTTGTATTCTTTATTCAATACTCCTTGGCTTTTTAGAAAAGCTTGCATTCCAAGTGCATATGCTATAGGTTTAAGTGTTCCTTTAAATATCAATCTGTCAAAACCTTCGATGCTACCCTTGATTATTGAACCAAATCTATGTAATAATGTATCCATGCGTTGCCTCCATATCCTTATTTATGATTTTCAGCAAATTCATTATAAGCATTGGCAACGCATTTTTCAATTGTTTACTGGACTTGTTTTTTTATTGGGTTGTGAGCGTAACCCACTTTAGTAAAAAAGACGCAAAAGAGCAACTCCCTAATAAGCCTACCAAAGTTTCATGTAAAATATGGTAAGAAGTGGAATCGCCAATTGGAAATTACTTTCCTTTTGGTGGCGTATAAAGCCGATTGCTATGAAGCAGAGCATAAACTTTTTTGAGAAGTCTAGCAAGAGGAGAATAAATATTATAATGAGGAGGAATGGTTATGCCTGCTAAAGATATTAAATGGAGTGCAGAGGATGTTATAGCA
The DNA here is from genome assembly GCF_036567765.1 of Pseudobacteroides sp. Lineage (NCBI taxonomy): Bacteria > Bacillati > Bacillota > Clostridia > Eubacteriales > Oscillospiraceae > Pseudobacteroides > Pseudobacteroides sp. Next base: position 175,841 of record NZ_DATCTU010000122.1, on the reverse strand, counting down.
GAAGAAATCATTCAAAATGTTGAAGAAAAGTGGAATATAACATTTCCAGAGCTTTATACCAAAATTGTTACCAAACATAATGGTAGTATTCCGAGAATGAAAAATAATAATAACCAGTGGGTAAGCGGAATAGTAGACATTCCAAAATGGGCCAGTAGATCAGCTTGTTTTCAGCTAATTACATTTCATGAAGGCCAATATAGTAGGGGAGAACCACTTATTGTTGCAATGAATGAAGTATTCAAAGATTCTGTTCCAGACCCATCGAAAATTTTTGCATTTGCCCAAGATGGAGCAGGTAACTTACTATTATTTGATTATAGAAAAAGCTCAGAACCATCAATTGTATTCATTGATCATTAACAATCAAGATTAGAAGATGACCTATCAGACTTTGAACTTGAAGAAAAGTCAGTCGAAGAGTGGTTAGGGGATAATTTATATCCAGTATGTAATTCATTTGAAGAATTAATTGATATACCCTGATTTTGATTAATGATGTTTAAGTTTTGTATATGATATTGTAAATGCAGATGTGTTTTAAGTTTGTGATGCATCCTTTAAACCCAGCAGCCAATTAACTGCTACCTCAAGAGACTCAGCTATTGCTACCAGTTCAATATCGGTTACAGGGCGAGTTTTTGCTTCGATTTTTGATATAGCGGTTTCGTTTAATACAATCCCCCGAATTTCCAAGCGGGCAAGGAGATCAATCTGCGTTATCTTCGGTTTGCAATTGTTCCTTGCCTGCTTTACTCTATCTCCAATCAGATTTCTTGTCTTTTTCATTCTATATAGCATTCCTTTCTTGAGGTACAAAACAGTATGAAAGTAAAATAATGGTATTTTCTGTCACGCTAGGCACCTTCCACATAAAACACAACTTGATTATAGAGCAAGTTCTATGATAATATTTGCTTAATAAGCAAGTTTAAATATTTTTATAAAGAGGTATGATTGGATGGAAAGTTCAGAAAGCCAAGAGATGATGATAAGGAGGAAGATGGAAAAACTGAGAAGTGAATTAGATGAAATGATTCTTACATCATCCCAAGATAAAATTCTTAAAAAGAGCCGGGCATTGGATGCTATGATTTTACGTTACATAAAAATGACTTGCAGTAAAAAGGATTGAAAGGTGGTATTGGGTATGATTTCTGACTGTGAAAAATGTGCTAATAAGGATACAGTAATATGTAAAAGCTGTGCAGAGACTTCTGGCGGCAAACCTTCCATGTTCAAGGAGAAGGAAGCATCTGAAGATTAAGCAATTCGGGGAAAATCTCCAGTGTGAAAAAAGTCAATTTTGATAAAAAAGTAACCTATTTAGATAAATTTGATTAGAATATGTGAAAATGGCCTGTTTTTATCAAAAAATTTATTTAAATGCTAATTACCTACCTAAGTTTTGTGCAAATAAACGAGATGGTGGAGTATGATGAGCTAATAAAATTTTTTAGCTGTAAAACACTTCACTATAACACCAGGCTTTTGTGAAGTGGTATAGTATAAATTATAGGTGATATGGCTAATGAAATTATTGGTTTAACTTCGGTTATTCACTGCAAGAGAAAGGCACTAAAGTTGTGCTTGTAAATCCGATGCATGTAAAGAGGAGTAAGGAGTTTGACGATAACAGCCCAACTAAAAATAACCGTAAAGACCCAAAAACAATAGCAATGTTGGTTAAGGATGGGAGATATATTGAGCCCTATATGTCAGAAGGGGTTTACCGAGAGTTAAGAATATCAATGAAAAGCAGCAGAAGAAAGTGTAGGTGTGAAAGAAAGGGAAAACTACACTAAGCCGATATCTGGAAATAAGCCTATAGATGATTTAATATTTTTTATATTAGAGTTTCCCCAATAAGTGAGCCGACTATGCTGTGCACAGATTGTCGGATGGATAAATGCATCCTTTGATAATATTGATGGTGAAAGGAGGTTGTTTGATGGACTCTTTAAGTATTATGAATAATGCATTGGCATACATTGAAGAACACTTAACTGAGAATATCAATTATAGTAAAGTTTCTAAAATTGCTTACTGTTCAGAGTATCATTTTAAACGGATGTTTTCTTTTTTATCAGGTATAAGTTTATCGGAATATATCCGTAGAAGAAGACTAACGCTGGCTGCACTTGATTTGAAAGATAGCGATCTGAGAATAATTGATTTAGCTGTCAAATACGGTTACAGTTCAGCTGATTCGTTTTCCCGTGCTTTTCATTCTATGCATGGTATTCTCCCTTCTGAGGCAAGGAGTGAGAATATACAATTAAAAGCTTATCCTAGAATGACCTTTCAACTATCAATTAAAGGAGCGTGTGAAATGAATTATCGTATTGTTGAGAAAGAGCCTTTTAAGTTAGTTGGCTTTAAGAAGAGAGTTCCAATTATTTTTAATGGTGTTAATCCAGAGATCGCCAAAATGTATGCACTTCTAACCCCTGAAGTAATTAAACAATTAAAAGCACTTTCAAATGTAGAACCAACAGGCATTATTAGTGCTTCCATCAATTTTTCTGAAGGAAGGATGGAGGAGAAGGGAGAATTAGATCATTACATTGGGGTAGCAACTTCAAGTGATGAAACAGCTGAATTTGATGAACTAGAAATTGATGCTAGTATCTGGGCGGTATTTGAAGCAATTGGACCATACCCGGAAACGCTTCAAAATGTGTGGGGAAGGATATACTCAGAGTGGTTCCCAACTTCAGGATATGAGTCAGTTGAAGGTCCTGAAATCTTGTGGAATGAGAGTAAGGACACAGAGAACCCGAAGTATAGAAGTGAAATATGGATTCCAGTAAGGAAAAAAACACTGAGTGAGTAGGTAATTATGGTCGAGGGCAATCCATAGACGAGTGCTTTTTTGTACTTGTTGTTTATCAGCTAAAGAAAAGAGGGTCGTGTGGAGGATGGGGATGGTAAATAACATTATGTAGTCAGTTTGGTTCTTTGATCAAGAAATCTGGATAAAAGTCCAAAAACTCAAGATTAATTATTGACTATTAGAGGTTATTGCGTTAATATAATAATATTCTTTGCACTGCATTACATTTCTGATGTGAAATGCTAGATCAATAGTACAAACTGAGCAGGCGATGAACCTTATATTTTAAGGTCATGGGGCTGGGTCACCATGTGTGGCAGCAGATTGTGATAATATACACATCTGTGGGACAGTAGTATGTTCCATAGGTGTGTTTTTTATATCCAAAGGAACAATATGAACTTGATTTGTGAGCCTACGTTTTTACTGTTGATTGCTGCTGCAGTTATTTATTTTATCCTTGAAGAGCCAAGGATGGTGCTATCATGCTGATTTTTGTTATAGGTATTATTAGCACTGGTGTTATTCTAGAATGAAAAACAGATAAAACTTTAAATGCGTTAAAAGATTTATCTGCTCCACATGTCAAGGTTATCCGAGATGGAAAAGAAACTGTTATTGCAAGTTCTGACCTTGTACCTAGTGATTTGATGATGATTTATGAGGGTGTGAAAATCCCGGCGGATGGTATTATCCAACGACTGATTATCGGCGTAAACATTATTGCTATGCGGGAACGTTGGTAACACAAGGAACAGCAATTGCATTGGTTGATAAAATGGGTACAACGACCGAATACGGTAAAATCAGCACTAATGTAGCCTCAGCACCAAATGAAGATGCCTCTCCAGAAACAAACAGGCAGTCTGTTAAGGGTTTGTGCAGGAATAGCTGCTGTACTGTTTGCACTTGTCGGAGTGGTTACCTATTTTATTAGGTGCAGTATCCGGTACTGTGCGTTGATAAGGCAGGGACAATTACCATGAATCAGATGACGGCTCAGAATGTCTGGGCACTGAACGATTATACTCATCCCCTAATAGAAACGATGGGACTTCACAGGAGAATAATTATGATTAAACTTATTTATCATTTAACACTGCACCGTAGTAAATGTTATTTAATCCAGAAATACGGTAAAGATTTTTGGAAGCAATTCAAGGCAAATTCAGATAAGACCTTTGCTGAAATTTTGCCACAGGTGCCGGATATAGGCTATAGTATTTTTTCCTCCAACTACGAGTTTGGTCCAAGCTATATTGCTTGGTATAAAACCTTTTTAGAACTCGGAGTAACGCAGGATGAAACAATTCAGAACATCTGGACAATGAACGAAAAGATGGTGACGACCATACCACGTCCATTTTTGAAGGTAATCGGCAGATTATATCTGAGTGGCCTTCGCAAGAAGGCTGCCGCTCATATGATACGGCAAGAGAAAGGCTATCTACATCTATACGACTGGGCTATCACTTATCATGAAATCGATCAGAATAGCTTTGAGTTGGATATTGCTGAGTGTGGGTTGAAAAAGCTGGCACATCAATTTAAAGCTGATGGGTTGCTTCCAGGCATCTGCCGCATGGATTACCTTTTGTCCAATCTTATGGGTAACGGATTTGTTCGCACAAAAACACTTGGTGATGGTAATGATTGCTGTAACTGCCATTATGATTTAGTTGGCAAGTGTGAATGGTCACCTGAAAAGGGCTTTATTGATAGAAAGTAGAGATGAATAGACAATAAAAAATGTTTTTTTCAAAAACTAATATTCCGGATATTGCACAAGTGCTGAAAGAAAGTTTTCCTGAATTTATCCTGGGCAAAAACAGGAATAAAGTGTATTTGTGTTTTACGAAGGGACAGATATGAAATCAGTTTAATGAATCCGGACTTGATTTTCAAGTTGTATTTGCACAAGACGAAAGTGGGATTGATTGGGTTTTTAGATTACCTAGACGGGAAGATGTTATGCCCAGAACAAAGATAGAAAAACGAGTATTAGATTTGGTTAATCAGTATACTCAATCTTTTCAAGCACCAAGCTGGATCATTTACACAGATGAGCTGATTGCATACTGTTCAGAATATCACTTTAAGCGTATATTTCTTTTTTATCAGGCGTAAGTTTGTCAGAATACTGGGAATCCGAAGTATAGAAGTGAAATCTGGAACCCTGTAAAAAAGTTCGCCACCAACAATCCAAACATATAGAGTCGGTGGCGATAATAGAGCGGGAAAGGCTTGGTGAGTGAGATGTATAGGTTTTTTAAAGTTAACTATTAGGCATAAATACCATCATATCGAATTGATTTGATTTGGTATGAACAAACGCTATTGTTAATATCAGATTTTATAACATCCCCACGTTTCTTAAGTAGCAATGATCTTCCCAATTCTGATATATATGAGAGATCCTTATTTGAGCTGGAACTATCAAAAGGTGAAACGATTCTAAATAAGTATGTACCTAAATCACTGGCATTCTCAAGCTCTACAGTGCTTCCAATAATTACATACGGTAAGTGATTAAGGTCCTTTATCTTTTCACGGGTTTGTATTTCAGCGATTTGGGATGATTTAATCAAGTCTTCAAGCTTTTTGAGATATATGTCCAAAAGACAGCTAAAATCATCGCGTAAAGCTGATGGTTCAGAATAAATTTCATTTACTAAATCATTCTTTCGCTCTTCAAAGTCAACTAGATGATTTAGAATAGCCCTATAAACATATGTAGTCAGTTCAAAATTCGAGGTCATGGGACTGTATTTCCTTTCTAAATACATTAATTGGAATTCGTTTTTTAAAAACACTGTAGGCACCCTGCTATACACGGGATGCCTAACAAATCTATATATTCCTCTGGTTGTATATAAAATAGAAATTAGAATACCTGGCAATTTACTGCAGTTGCTGAAACCTCAGGTATAGAAATTTTCTTTATCATATAATGTAATTCGCCAGCAGGGATTTGTATATTTACATTCTCATTGGCACTTTTAAACAGCAAGGACTTGCCTAATGGTGAAAGACAAGATGCACATACAATACTTGTATCCTGTTGTTTTTTATATGGTAGAACAATGCGATACTGGTAGTCCTCCATATCATCAGAATCATGTACATCAACAATACTCCCAATAATCACAAATGGACAGTCGTGCGAACTGGTTATTCCAATACTTACTGAACTTAGATAATTATTGATATTAGTCAGATATTCTTTAAAAAATGCTTCGAAATTCATACTTTCGTGCGTTTCTTCGGAATAGCGTTCCCTAAAAATAAACTCCTGTTCTTTTGCAATTTCATTTGTGTGCCAAGTTAAAAAATCATACATTTTCTTTGATAATAAATTTTTACACATTTCCATCTCCCTCTTTTTCTTTGTGTTATTAAATGGAAAATACCTAAAAAATAGAACAAGGCATCTCGCAAAATAGTTTGCGAAACGCCTATATTATATATGATAACATTATTGTAAATGGATGTCAATAGTGTTTTGATTTTCCATTTAATTGCTAACTAAATATTTAATGGATAGCTTTGAATTAAATAACAAAGTACAAATTTTTGTTTTAGGGCTGATATACTTGAATGAAATGGTGTCGATAGTTTTATATAATAACTGTTACATGATACAATAATTGCAAATGATATGTATAGGAGGAACAAAATGAATTTTAAGGCTAGGGTTTTCATTATTTCAGGTACAAATTCGGGTATTGGAAAAGCTTGTGCAGAAGCATTGCTTGACAATGATGCAATGGTTGTGGGTTTGGACATAAAGCAGGCTTCAATAACCCATAAAAGGTACATGCATTATTTGCTAGATGTAACAGATGAGGAACAAGTAATAGATGTATTAAATGAAATTGATGATAAACTTGGTAGAGTGGATGGACTGGCAAATTGTGCTGGCATTTATGCAAGTTCAAAACCGTTTTTTGAATTAAGTATAACTGAATGGAATAAAGTAATTGCAACAAACCTAACAGGGGTCTTTATACTATCCAAGTATACAGCTCAAAAAATGATGAAATACAAAAGGGGAAAAATCGTAAATATTAGCTGCATAAGATCAAAAATCTTCAGATCCAACATGGCAGACTATGCTGCATCAAAAGGGGGTGTGGTTGCGTTGACATCAGCTATGGCTTTGGATTTGTCATCACATAACATTCAGGTAAATTCTGTAGCTCCTGGATTTACTTACACAGGAATGACAGCAAAATCTTTTAATGATCCGGAGATAAGAGAATTCTCTGAAAGTATAATTCCGGTCAGAAGAATAGCGAAACCAGAAGATATTGCAAATGTGGCATTGTTTTTATTATCGGATATGTCAGATTACATAAATGGCGAAACAATATTTGTCGATGGTGGTTTTAAGGTATCAAAATGAATACAAAAGATAGGGAAAAAAATTATATGAATGATACAAAGATGAAAGATGGCTTTGCATCAGCTGAGCCAAAAGCTGAATATATTATATAGAGTACTGGACACAATAATAAAACACTACGTGGTTTTAAAGACCTCGTTGATAGTTGCCGCTGTTTTTTTGTATGCTGTATTTATGCCTAAAAAAGTTGCCGTAAAAATTGGTTTATAAGAAAGACACAGTAAGATACTATACTAAAAATATTGCATAGAAAAGGAGATAATATGATTCCAGAAAAAAAGCTAGATGCCGTTAAAAATGCTTTGCGAGCAGCATTCGAAGTAAGTGAATTTGAAGATATAAGTATAATGACTTCCGGGCTTTCTTCCGCTCTGGTTTTTCGTATTGTTGTAAAGGGAAAACCATATTTGCTTCGTATCATTACCCGTACTGATGAGATGGGTGATCCAACCAACCAGTTTGCCAACATGAAGGCAGCCGCTGAAGCGGGTATTGCTCCTCCTATATGGTACATGAGCATAGAAGATAGGATTTCAATCACAGACTTTGTGGAAGATCGACAGTTTCCTATAAGTGAGGCAAAAACTAAGCTGCCTGAGCTGATTCGACGTATGCATTCACTGCCGCCCTTCCATAAGCTTATGAATTATCAGAGTAACATTGACGGTTTTCTTAGAAATTTTCAGGATTCTAAAATGCTTCCGGAAATTATAACAGAAGAGCTATTTAAGCAGTACAATCGTATTTTTGCTGTTTATCCCAGAAATGATCAAGATTTGGTTTCATGCCATAACGATCTCAAGCCGGAAAATATTCTATTTGATGGAGAGAAAGTTTGGCTGGTGGATTGGGAAGCAGCCTTTTTAAACGATCGTTATGCGGATATTGCTATTGTTGCAAATTTTGTGGTAAATAGTGATGAAGAAGAAGCGGAGTATCTTAGAAGCTATTTCGGAGAGACAGTGGATGATTACAGACATGCTCGGTTTTTCCTTGCACGGCAAATATTACACATGCACTATATTGCAATTTTTATGCTGTTTGGTGCAAAAGGTAAACCTGTTGATGTAGATATTATAAAACCCAAGTTCAGAGACTTTCATAACCAAATATGGGATGGTGAAATAAGTTTGGCCAGTGATGAGGCAAAGATTAAATATTCATTGGTTCATATGGAGCAATTTTTGCACAATACTAAGGCACACAGATTTGAAGATGCATTACATATTGTTTCGAGTTCACATAGACTGATGTAAAATACCGTAATTTCCTAACTAGACATCAAGAAAACCGGAATTCATTATGAATTACGGTTTTCGATAATTTTTACTGTCAATGTCTCACTGCTTAAGTATGTTCTAACCATGATAGGGTAACTGCGGCTATTGCTGAACCTGAAATCATATGAACCATAATTGACAGTGGCGTCCTTTCCTTTAGGGACATAGCCTACAGTCTTTGAATGCTTATGCCGTTCAATTATATTAAGATTGCATGCTTCTGCGGCATTGAATAATGTACTGGAAACCTGGCATATACCGCCTCCAACACCTATACCTTTCTTGGGTACACCCTGCCTTCTTACAATAATAGTTGCATCTTCATAGCCCTTTTCTTCTGTTCTCCTGCCTACTATTGTGTTGAAGGAAAATTCCTCGCCAGGTGAGAGTTTAAAGCCGTTTATTTTCCTGGATGCCAATTTTATATTATTTACCCTCGACGCATCTTTATCCAGTATGGAAGTTGTATAACTGCCTATTGTTACAATATTTTTCATTAAATTTTGTGATGTAACTAAAGGCATAATCTCATCAACTACAAGGTCAATCTTATCACCTTCCTGTGCATTAAAGAGTGCTTCTATAGTTTTGTCTACATTAACCTTTTTACCTACCTTGCCTCGGTTTATTTGCCAGGTAGAACTGTCAAGAGTGGCATCCGCAGCTTTAGTGTCAACAGTTGCAGCATAATTCATGATCTTTGAGATCAATTCAGACTCTTTTAGGCTTCCCACATTTTCATTATTCAAATAAACATTATTTTTAACAGTCCGCTCTATTGTGGGAAATTCTATGACTTTTACCGGAGGGCTTTGTTGAGCCTGATTTCCAGGAGTCTTTAAACTACCCCTTGAACTGCAAGAGGTCATTATCATTATTGATAATAAAATGTACACTACACTCAAGTACCTTTTCGAGCTGAAATCCATGTAAGTTTTCATAATCTGAAATTATCACCTCCTTTATTATTATTAGTGGTACATCAAAAAGTATGTCTTGCTATATTTGCTAATATTGATGAAAGTACCAGGGATTTTTCAATCTAAAATACAGATATTATAGATGCTATAAGAAAATATAAAATATTAATCATTTTTAGTATAGAATAAAGAAAGGTGTATCGGAGTGTCTGAAATTAGTAATAGAAAGTACTTTTTTATAATTATAATCAATTTATTTACTTTGCTCTTTTGGGCATCTACCTCAGCAGAAGCTCATGCTGTTCAAAGCAAAAAGATTGTTATTGACCCAGGTCATGGAGGGGTTGATAGTGGATGTATAAGGAAAGACTTGCATGAAAAGGATATTACTCTTGATATATCGGAGAAAGTTAAAAGCATTCTACAGAATAAGGGTTTTAATGTGGACCTGACTAGAAAAAGTGATGAATCATTGTACAATTATTGCAAAATTGGAGACACTCTTGAAAGAAGAGATCTCAATGCACGGGTAAATAGAATAAACGATAGCAATGCAGATATTTTTGTCAGCATCCATGTAAATAGTTATTTTAACCCTGAAATTAATGGCTCCACAGCATTCTATTTTAGTGAGCAGTGTTTGAAATCTAAGGCTTTAGCAAAAAGTATACAAAGGTCTTTAAACAACCTTGTCATAGAGGGGAATAAGAGGATGGCTCATAATTCCCGGGCTGAGGATTATTATATTTTAAAAAATACAACTATACCGGGTGTCCTGGTTGAGACAGGATTTATCACCAATCCGAGAGAGCGAGGTTTGCTTTCTACAAATTCATATAGGCAAAAGCTAGCCAAATCTATTGCTTCGGGAATTGCAGAATATATGAAGAGCCAGGGTTAAGAGTAACTCCTGGAAATCCAGTGTATCTTTGCTGTTGCCCACTCATAGGATTATATGATTATCATATGCTATAAATTATGACATCGGTCACAGTTTTTTTTATCACCTTGCTGTATAGTAGATTAAAAGTGCTATTTATTTCATAGATTACGTTTTGGTGGGCAATAATATCCTTGTGAATCCAACAAGCTGTATATATGAAATAATACAAAACGGGTGATGGGGTGATAAAATGAAAGAAAAATTTATTATTGCGGGCAATGGAATAACTGCAATCAATGCAGCAAAAGCCATTAGAGAGATTAATTCCGATGTGGAAATTCATATGTTTGGGGATGAAAGGTATTACCCGTATAATCGAATAAAACTTTCAAAAAGTCTTTTGGATAAACTTGAGGAAGATGCTTTACTTTTGCAGAAAAAGGATTGGTATGAGGCTAATGGTGTGTATCTACATCTAAATGTCGGCGTGGCTGGAATTGATGCAAGCAATAATCAGATTCTTCTGAATGATGGAAGCAAAATGGGTTATGACAAGCTACTTATAGCCAGCGGAGCAAGAAACTTCAAGCCGCCTATTGCCGGAATAGATAATCCGGGCATCTTTACAATTAGACAGTTGGAGGATGCGTGGAATATTCACCAAAGCATTGAGGGCAAAAGCTCTGTTTTAAATATCGGAGGGGGGATTCAAGGGCTGGAAACGGCATGGATTTTGCATCAGCACGGCAAAAAGGTAATTATTGCTGAGATATCTAACAGGCTCATGCCAAATCAGTTGGATCAGAAGGCCTCCCGAATTCTTTTGAAAATTCTGAAAAATTATAATATTGATGTATTATTGGATACTCAAGTGGAGAGTATCATCTGTGATAAACAATTTGAGTGTACGGCAAAAAACAAAGGTACAATAAAATGCGATATGGTGATTTATTCGGCAGGGATCAGACCTAATATTGAATTCCTGAGAAGCTCTCCTGTTGATATGAAAAGAGGCGTAATAGTAGACCGGGAAATGAGGACCAATATCGAAAATATTTATGCCGCAGGAGATGCAGCAGAGCTTGAAGGGAAGGTAACAGGGCTTTGGAATATTGCTATAGAACAGGGAAAAGCGGCGGGATACAATATGGCAGGAAGGAAGACAGAATACCGGCAGATTGTTCCTGTAACCACCCTCAATGCATTTAATATATCGCTTTTCTCAATGGGGAATGTTAATGAAGGCGAAGATGTTTATACCATTACTGAGGAGGATGCAGAAAGTAACCTTTACAAGAGATTATTTATCAAAAATGATAGGATTATTGGTGCAATTGTCATAGGAGATACAAAAAAGTCGCCTGCACTAAAGACAGCGATTGAAAAGGAAGTATCGTTGGAAAATATAGATATTGAAAGAATATCAATAGATGATTTGATGGAATCAATAAAAAAAGTAAAGGAGTGTAAAGTATAATGGTAGAAGTTAAATTCTGTGAAAACAATTTTGTACACGGGGTGGAGGAAGTTATAACCAAATTGCAGGAGAATAATGAAAATGCAAAGGTAATTGTTGAGTCCTGCTTAGGCTACTGCGGAGATTGTGCCGAGGGCCCTTATGCACTGGTTAATGATGAGCTGGTTCAGGCAGATTCGGCGGATGAGCTATATGAAGCCATCTGTGAAATAATCGGCTAGAAAGTGGAGTATAAAATACAAAAATTTCACAGACTTAAAAAATGCGGATAACGCCGCTGTTAAACATTATCCGCATTTTTTATATGTCGTGAGAAATCATAGTGTTTTTTTTAGATACTCATCAATTGCATTTGCTGCTGTCTTTCCGGCACCCATTGCAAGTATTACTGTTGCCGCACCTGTAACTGTATCCCCGCCGGCATAGACACCTTCTTTGCTGGTTGCTCCTGTAGCTTCCTCGACGATAATGCCACCCCAGTCATGTGTGTCAAGACCTTTTGTGGTTGACTTGATCAGAGGGTTTGGACTTTGCCCGATTGCAATAATGACTGTATTTACATCAACAACATGCTCTGAACCTTTTTTTACTACTGGACGCCTTCTGCCGGAACTGTCAGGCTCACCCAGCTCCATCTCCACGCATTCCATGCCTTTAACCCATCCGTCATCGGTACCGATGATTTTTGTGGGGTTGGTAAGAAGTTTGAAAATGATCCCTTCTTCCTTTGCGTGATGTATTTCTTCCAGTCTTGCAGGCAGTTCTTTCTCTGAACGCCTGTAGATAATGTATACGTTTTCAGCACCAAGTCTTTTTGCACTCCTTGCAGCATCCATAGCTACGTTACCGCCGCCTACAACAGCTACATTCTTTCCAACCTTTACCGGTGTACCATATTGAGGAAAAAGGTATGCCTTCATAAGGTTGATTCTGGTGAGGAACTCATTGGATGAGTATACGCCGTTCAGATTTTCACCGGGTATTCCCATGAAGTTGGGCAATCCTGCACCTGTACCGATAAAAATGGCTTTATAGCCTTCCTGTTCAAGCTCTTCAAGAGAGAGAACCTTACCTATAACCATATTGGTCCTGATTTTAACCCCAAGATGCTTTAGGTTATCTATTTCCTTTTGTACTAAAGCCTTAGGCAGCCTGAACTCCGGTATGCCATACATAAGCACTCCACCCGGAGTGTGAAATGCTTCGAATATTGTTACATCATAACCCATGTTTGCAAGATCCCCTGCACAGGTAAGTCCTGCAGGGCCTGAGCCTATAACCGCTACCTTTATTCCATTTTTTTGAATATCTTTAGAATTGGGCTTGCTGTTCTGTATAAACCAATCTGCAACAAATCTTTCCAAACGCCCTATACCTACAGGCTCGTTTTTTATACCCCTTATGCAGAGTTTCTCGCATTGGGTCTCCTGAGGACAAACTCGTCCGCATATGGCCGGAAGGCTATTTGTTTCAGTTATTTTTTCGTATGCTTTCTCAAATTGGCCGTTTGCAACAAGCTCAATGAACTCCGGTATTTGTACGTTAACCGGGCAGCCCGCTACACAAGGCTTGTTTTTACATTGCAGGCACCTTTGTGCTTCCTCTTGTGCCATTTCGGGCGTATAGCCTAAAGCCACTTCAAGAAAATTCTTGTTTCTTATATCCGGTTCCTGCTCAGGCATGTTGACTTTTTTAGGTGACATATTAGGCATTAGACTCACCTCCAAGTCTGCATGCATGGTCATCAAGAGATTGCCTTTCATCAGATTTATACATCATTTGTCTTCTCATAGCCTCATCAAAGTCAACTTCATGTCCGTCGAAATCAGGTCCGTCCACGCAGGCAAACTTGATTTTACCGCCTACTGTAACACGGCAGCCCCCGCACATTCCGGTACCGTCAATCATTACAGGGTTCATGCTTACTATTGTCTTTATACCATATTGCTTTGTGAGGTTGCTTACTGCTTTCATCATGATCAATGGGCCTATTGCAATCACCAGATCATATATGTTGCCTTGATCTATCAATTTCTTAAGCTCATCTGTTACAAAGCCTTTGGTTCCGTTAGAACCATCGTCGGTTGTAACAACAAGCTTGCTGCTTGCTTCTGACATTTCAGATTCAAGTATAATAAGATCCTTGTTTCTAAATCCAATTACCGAGTGAACTTCTGCTCCCATTTTATGAAGCTGCTTTGCCTGAGGATAAGCTATGGCTGTACCAAGTCCCCCGCCTATAACAGCAGCCTTTTTTATGCCGTCAAAATGAGATGCAACCCCTAAGGGCCCAACAAAGTCAAGGAGTTCCTGGCCTTCTTCCAGCAAGCCTAAGGCCTTGGTTGTCTTTCCAACCTCCTGAAATATAATGGTAACGGTACCCTCATCACGGTCATAATCTGCGATGGTGAGAGGTATACGTTCACCGAATTCATCTACTCTTAGAATTATGAATTGACCAGGTTGGGCTTTGCGTGCTACATAGGGTTCCTGTATCTTCATTAGCTTAACAGCAGGGCTTAGAGTTTGTTTCTTCACAATTTTATACATTTTACTATATTCCCCCCCTCAATTACCAATGGACAGTATAAACTTAAAATCATACACCGTTAATGTATTAGCTTAGAGATGTCTTTTTTATATATGTCAAATGAAATGCAGCCTTAACAGGGTATAAGTAAAACTACCCTTAATCCACAACCATTATACATTAAAATTATATGAATTGAAAGTGACAATTATATAAAATGAGTGCTATGACTATAAAAAATGAAAGTCCTGGTTTAAAATAATTCAATACTTTGCTTATGATCATGAGAAGGAATTTGATCATATCTACGCCCTGTTATGCTGACATCAAGAGGAATGTGAATTGTTTCACAAAAATAATTGCTAATTGAGAAAAGAAATAAATGAAATTTTTTTATTTTGCACTTGCATTGTAAAAATGCATTTGGTATAATCATAAATGTTGATTTAACATATCTCTAAATTATCCCCAATCGTTTATTTTTGGGGGTATACAATGGCGTATGCCTAAATTGATGTGCGATGATGTGCATTACATAACACGCATAATTTTGAATGGTATTAAAATAGGATGCTATAAGGATTTTTTATGGCCGTAACTTATTGTTTTTTGGTGTTCTCATTGGAGAATATTGTGCTTTTATCGTGGTTATAATAAAGTCGGATTACATCTATGTAATTTTGAAGTTATAGCATTTGAAATAATAAATAAATTAAAATAAAACGGTAGGGGGTTTTTATCATGAAAATACTCGCAAGTGTAATGGAAAATGTTATCAAAAGAAATCCAAATGAGCCTGAATTCCATCAGGCGGTTAAGGAAGTATTAGAGTCATTAGAGCCAGTAGCAGAAAAGAAACCGGAATGGGTTGCAGCTGGAATATTTGACAGAATTGTTGAACCTGAAAGACAAATTTTCTTCAGAGTGCCATGGGTTGATGACAACGGCAAGGTACACGTAAACAGAGGATTCAGAATTCAATTCAACAGTGCAATCGGTCCTTACAAGGGCGGTTTGAGACTTCATCCCTCAGTAAATGCAAGTATCCTTAAATTCCTCGGATTTGAACAAATATTCAAAAACTCATTGACAGGTTTGCCAATAGGCGGCGGTAAGGGTGGAAGTGACTTCGATCCTAAAGGTAAATCCGATGGTGAAGTTATGCGTTTCTGCCAGAGCTTTATGACAGAATTGCAAAGGCATATCGGTGAAAACACTGACGTTCCTGCAGGAGACATTGGTACTGGAGCAAGAGAAATCGGTTTCATGTACGGACAGTATAAACGCCTTAGAAACGACTTTACAGGAGTATTAACCGGTAAAGGATTAACTTGGGGCGGCAGCTTGGCAAGAACTGAAGCTACAGGATACGGACTCTGCTACTTTATGGATGAAGCTTTAAAAGCTAAGGGAAAATCATTCAAAGGAACAACAGTTGTTGTATCAGGTTCAGGTAACGTTGCTATATATGCAACTAAAAAGGTACATGAATTAGGTGGTAAGGTTGTTGCTTTAAGTGATTCAAACGGTTATATATATGATGCTGAAGGTATCAAATTAGATACAGTTCAAAGAATTAAAGAAGTTGAAAGAAAGAGAATAAGCGAATACGTTAAATACCATCCAAATGCAACATACACAGAAGGTTGTGCAGGAATCTGGACAATTAAATGTGACATAGCTCTTCCAAGTGCTACACAAAATGAAATAGATGAAGCTTCTGCTAAGGCTCTTGTTGCTAACGGATGCTATGCTGTTGGAGAAGGTGCAAATATGCCTTCAACTCCAGAAGCAATTGAAGTATTCCTCAAAAACAAAGTTATCTTTGGCCCGGCAAAAGCTGCAAATGCGGGTGGAGTTGCTACTTCAGCTCTTGAAATGTCACAGAACAGCATGAGATATTCATGGACATTCGAAGAAGTTGATGCTAAATTAAAGAATATTATGATTAACATATACAAAGCTGCAAGTACGGCAGCGAAAGAATACGGAGATGAAGACAACCTTGTTATGGGTGCTAATATTGCCGGATTCTTAAAAGTTGCAGGTGCAATGTATGCACATGGTGTAGCATACTAAGATTCAGACATTCCAGAAACTCAAAAATAACCTTCTGTTGAAATTTAGCGGAAGGTTATTCTTTATTGTTTCTATTTCCTCCGATACCTTCAATCTTTGGTCCTTCTGCAAAAACATCACCTGACCAAGATATCCTTAAAATCACAACCTGTAATAGTCTAACAAAAAAATAGCCTAATAGATTATTAACACTTTTAATATAGGGTCACTTTTGGTATAATTTTAGTATAATATATATGAAAGCTTTTAATTTCATATTTCCGGCAATGAGGTCGGATATACTAAGCCCAACGGAGGGAACTATAATGTATTGTGAAAAGAATTGTTATTTCTGCAAAAATCTTTGTTTCCTTAATTCTGAAAATATCAATGATTTCTTCTGTACTGTTTCAGGATTGCCTTACCAACAAACAAAATTGAAAATGGAATGCAATAATTATACTCCGGAACTTGAGGAATAATTTATTTTTGTTTAATAAAAAGTGAATTTTATTAATATATAAATTGCAAAATGCTTGCCGATAATTATTATTTAGATGCATGCTTTTTGTGTTATTAAATTTTTATTTGTCTCCCTGCAAGTAGACAGAAAAAAACTGCAATCGTGATATGGGTTAACCATATTGCATTGCAGTTTTTTTTATGTGATATAAGTCACAGATACATAAATTGAGGAAGTTAAGGATGTTCAAGAGCAATGTCCGGTTGAGGCAATTAAGGTAAGAGAATAAAGCAAGATAATAGGCTCATTTGGTATTAATAGGCCTTTAATTATGATATAATTGATTTCCATATATCATTTAATTGTAGAGAAAGGTGAAAAACTTTTGGGAGATAAGGGCGGAAAGGCAAAAAATGTTCTGGTATTGGGGCTTGTAGGCATTGCAGGTGTGCTGCTGACAATAATAAGTGATTTTATTTTGATTGGGCGACCCAATTCAGCAAGCTCATTTCTTAAGCTGGGAACTGAAAGTATGGCTTATTTGCCGGATTGGAGAATAACTGCAGGTGCTTTTATGGGTATAATTGTGCTACCTTTTCAGCTGGCTGGACTGATATCTGTTTATCAGGGATTGAAGCCATCAGGAAGAGTTATGCAGCTGATAGTAGTGCTTATAGAAGCCCATGCACTAATAATGGGAGTTGCGTTTCATGTATCATATGCTTATATCGGAACAGGCTGGAGACTTCATCACCAAGCCGGAATTGGAAATGAAATTACATTGGAGTTGGTAAAAAAGTTTGATTACTATTGGAATATAATAGTTTTTATTATGCTGGCAGAGCTTTTATTTAGCTCAATAATTTATGCAGTATTAATAATTAGAGGCAAAACAAGGTATCCTAAATGGATGGCGGTATTTAACCCACTTTGTATATCGCTTTTATTATTTCCGCTAATTTTTATACTTCCTGCCCCCATTGGCGGGTTTATGGGTCCGGCGTGTTTTAATATATCTACGTTGACATTTATGTGTCTGTCAACGTTTGTGATTTATAAAAAATTAAAAAGCACTGAAGACCGTTGAAGCGTGTGCATTTGCATTATTAAGACTGATTTTTTGCAGTATATCAATCAAGAAAATTTTTGCAATATCTTACTAATGCAAAGTGATTATTGCAAAATATATAGAAAGAGAAGGGAAAATGGAAAAAAACAATTTTGATAATTATAAATTGAGTGATGAAATAAAAAAGGCAGTAGACATTCTGAATTATAAAAAGCCTACATGTGTTCAGCACCAAGTTATACCCGCTGTATTGGATGGAAAGGACATTATAGTGAAGTCCCAGACCGGAAGCGGAAAGACTGCAGCTTTTGCTATCCCTATTTGCCATTTAACCGACTGGGAGGAGAACAAGCCCCAGGCATTAGTGGTTACGCCTACTAGAGAGCTTGCCATACAGATAAAAGAAGATATTTTTAATATAGGCAGGTTTAAAAGGCTTAAAGTAGCTGCAATAGTAGGCAAATCTCCCTTTTATAATCAGGAAAAGGAGATACGGCAAAAGACTCACATAGTAGTTGGCACACCTGGTCGTATAATAGACCATCTTGAAAGAAATACACTGGATACATCAAAAATAAAATACCTTGTCTTGGATGAAGCAGATGAAATGCTTGATATGGGTTTCATCGAGCAAATTGAAACTATAATACTCGGCTTGCCAAAAGAGAGGGTGACAATCCTTCTATCAGCTACAATGCCTAAAGATATACAGGCTTTATGTGAAAAATACATGAGACAACCTATTTACGTGGAAATAGAGGATCAAAATCCTGCGATTGAGAGAATATATCAGGAAAGGTATGTCGTAGATCAACGAGAAAAGATGCAGCTTTTACGCGATATAACAATAGTTGAAAACCCAGACAGCTGTATAATATTCTGTAATACAAAGCAAATGGTGGATCAGGTCTATAATAGGCTGGCCAATTTAAATTATGCTTGTGAAAAGATTCACGGAGGAATGGAGCAGCGTGACAGGTTAAGAGCTATTAATGACTTCAGGCAAGGCTGTTTCAGATACCTTATTGCAACGGATGTAGCAGCAAGAGGTATTGATATAGATGATATTTCACTTGTCATCAATTATGATATACCTAGGGACAGTGAAAGCTATGTTCACAGAATAGGCAGAACAGGGCGTGTAAATAAAGAAGGAAGAGCAATAACCTTTGTAACTCCAAATGAAGATAAGCTGCTAAACAATATACATAAATATATAGGCAAGGAAATTCCCTTGAAGGAAAAGCCTGAAAGAGAAACTGTAAGCAGCTTAAAGCAGGATTTTATTGAGAAGACAAATGCTGCACCTGAAATTAAAGAAATAAAGGGTGCACAACTCAGCAAGGATATAATGAAACTGCACATCAATGCAGGTAAGAAAACAAAGATGAGACCCGTTGATATTGTGGGCACTCTCTGCAACATAAAAGGCATGACTTCGGAGGACATAGGCATCATCAATATAATGGATGTATCAACTTTTGTAGAAGTACTGAACAATAAAGGAGAATTGGTTTTGGAGGAATTGCAGGGCAGACCTATAAAGGGAAGGATTCGTAAGGTAAGCAGAGTCGATATTTAATATGCTTCTTTGCTTATTCAAATTCCTTAAGACCCATGGCATTGTAGACATTACGGGTAATTGTAGTGTCTACTTCCAGGTTATTGTCCTTCAGAAATTTAATCAAGGCTCTTTTTAAATCATCTTCATATATTCCCGATTCGTATCCATTGAAATAACCAAGCTCCTTAAGTCGTACTTGGACAGCCAGGACATCTGCTCCCCTGTCCCCGGGTATTAGATCCCTAAAGCCTGTTCCAAAAGGGCCGAAGGTTCCGTTTTTGATTATCACAGGTGTGCCTGTTGGAACAGTGTCATATAACTCTTTTACGTCCCAGTTGAACATTCGTATACAACCATGGCTTACGGCCCTTCCAATGGAGCCCTGATCTGTAGTGCCGTGAATACCGTATTCACCCCACTTGACATTCAAACCCAGCCAATGCCCGCCAAACCCTTCACCCCATTTACTTTTGTTTACGATTTTCCAACTGCCTATGGGAGAAGGCCATTTCGGGTGGCCTGATGCTATGGGATATAGCTTTATGCATTTACCATCTTCATATAAATATAATGTTTTTTCGTCTACTTGCACCAGTATCATATATTCAGGTTGATTTTTTATGGCATGTTTTGCTCTGCTGCTTTGCACCCAATAAATGAGATAACCGCCTGCTAATACTATTGAAACTATTATGAGGGAGATAAGCAAAAAAAGTTTGCCTTTTTTTATAATTAAAATCATCAATTCCACCCCATAAATATATATGCGGTATGAAAGAATATAGAATAGCAGAAATAGGCTGCTGCAAAATACCTTTTAACCGGATAATATTGTGATCTATATTTTCAAATCTGCACAGTATTATGTGATTAAGTGGTGGTTTTGCATCAGCCTCTTATGTGCATCTTATATGCTAACTCATGATAAAAAACCTACTTCACTGTACCCGAAATTGGGATTCAGCAAATTACTTTTAAGCTTGCCCACATTGATCTTCTGCTTCATTAGTGCACCTATTACACCTGAATTCTTGATGTCCCCGAGAAAAATCATCCCAACGATAGTATCATCTCTTATTACCAGCTTGCGGTAAACCACATCTATAGGCCTATAGTCCAGGTATTCTTCATACTCTGGACCATCAGGAGCTGTGATTCCCATTGAAATCATAGGAATTTCCCTGAATTCTGAAGCATTCTGCATGCTGATAAGACTGCTAAACTCACGAGCTACGCCGGCCATGTTACTTCCGGCAGTTTCGCCCTGAATTACCGCATTTGGCCAAATAGGGCTTAAAGATTTTGCTTCAGTTACGGCATCAATGGATTCTACAACATCTCCAGCTGCATACACATCTTTTATTGAAGTCTGCATGTATTTATCAACTGTAATACCCCTACCCACAGCTAATTTCTGAGCTTTCATAAAGCCAAGGTTAGGTCTTGAGCCCGCTGCGGCAATAATCATGTCGGCTTTGAACCTTCGCCCGTCATCTAAAATAACTGACTTGGTATTTACCCCTGTAAACATCTTTACGATGTTTGAATAAATAGAGGAAGTCACCTTTGAAATGGAAGCATTTAAAACAAGTCGTATTCCTTCCTCTTCCAAACCGTTTTGAATCATACCGGAGGCTATTTCATCCAATTGTCCCGGAAGCACTCTCGGAGCTCTTTCAATGACAGTTACCTCCTTGCCTTTTTTATAAAGGTTAAACGCTGCTTCCAGCCCCACGAAACCCGCTCCGATGATTATAATCTTCCTTGCGTCTTTAGAGTCCTCTATGATCCTTTTTGTATCATCAAGGGTACTTAAAAAGTACGTGTTGGACTGACTTATACCTTCTATCGGGGGAAGAAGCTGGGTGCTGCCTGTTGCAATCAAAAGCTTATCATATTCATAAATTGAGCAGGATTTAATATTATCATCTGTATTTTCAGTCATTACTTTTTTTAGCTTGAAATCAATGTCGGTAACCTTTTGGCTGTAATGAATATTAATACTATTCTTCTCATAAAAATCTATATTGCGTATATATAATCTTTCCTCGGAGAGCTCCCCTGATAAAAAATCCGGAAGCAAGCACTTTGAATAGACCGCGTATTTTTCTGAAGAAATGATGGATATATCACCATTTTCATCAAGCTTGCGGATTTTTTCAGCTGCGGCTATGCCCGCAGCTCCGTTTCCAATAATAAGGTACTTCACTGTTCATCACCACCCTGATCTGAAGCAATGTTTTCCAGAGACAACTGCCTCTTGTATTCTGCAAATTCTTCATCCTCCATATACACTATAGCACCTTTTGGACATGAATCCACGCAGGCCGGTGATCCTCTTTTGACGCATATATCACACTTGACGGCAATTTTTCTGTCACCATCCTGTTTGAGGGATATTACCCCAAATGGACAGGCCATGACGCACATCCAGCAGCCGATGCACTTTTGAGGATTAAACTCATTTGATACAATGCCTGTTTTCTCATCCTTCTGCATTGCTCCGGTCATACAGGCCTTAACGCATGCAGGCTCCTCACAGTGACGGCATACCAGGGGCACAGGGCTCCTTTCAACCACCTGAAGGTGTATCCTTGTAGGCTCGGAATCTCTGATCGATGCATAAAACTCCGAATCGGCATGTGCCTTCTGGCAAGCTACCACACAGTTCATGCAACCATTACATTTTTCTTTGATAACATATATTCTCTTCATAGAAACTTGCCTCCCTTATTCCTAAATACCAAGAGCTTTTCTTTTAGAAACAATATGGCTTTCAATGGCTTCAGCCGCTTTTACCATATCCTGCTCAACGCATACCTTACCGCCTACCAAAGCTTCAACATCCTGTGTGAGAATCCTTACAACACCAGGTGCTCCCGCAACCGGCGGAACCGGGCCAAGATGGGTGAGAAGTCCAAAGGTTACTGCAAAGAAACCGTCGGCTACAGCTTTTTGCTCAAGATACTCCGGTGCTGATGCTGCTACAGGAAGGTCGCTGGTATCAACACCAAGTGCATTGGCTATAGCTGTTACTGCAATACCTATCCTTCCGATGTCTATACATGAACCGAAGTTTAATACAGGGGGAACACCAAGGGCTTTACATATTCCCTTGAGCTTTTCTCCTGCGTATTTTGCAGCTTCCAGTGTCTGGAGGCCTTCAATCTGAGCACCGCTAGAGACGCATCCCGAGGTTATGACCAGGATATCTCTCTTTAAAAGTTCCTTTATTAGAGTGATGGAGGATGAGTCATGGCCGTTTCTGTTGTTAGTACATCCAACAACAGCTGCAATACCTTTAATTGCACCATCCTTTATTACGTTAAGGAGCGGGTCCAAGCTTCCGCCAAGGACGTTAAGCAGTGATTCAACGCCTACACCGGCGACTACTTCGGATTTATATTTAGGAATGTGAACTGCATTTACCTTGCCCCTGTTTTTATATGCTTCCAAAGCAAGATTGATAAGCTCTACAGCTTGTTCCTTAACCTTTTCAGGCTTGTAGTCGATATTTGTATCTACCCCTTCCATTCTTATGACATGGGATACTGATACAACCTTGGTATGAAACTTGTCAGCCGCAAGCTTCATACCAGGAATGGAACAGTTTAAGTCCATCATAACAAGGTCAATTGCACCAGTGGACACCATGAGTTCTTGTGTAAGCCAGTTACCAAGCTGCCCTGCATAACCCTTTCCGGCAGTACCCATTCTTTGAAGCAACTCCTGTCCTGTATCCATTGAACCGTATAGCTTGATGCCGTTAGCACCAAGTGCCTTTGCACGGTTTTGCAGCTCCTTATTGTTGGCAATTTCGTTAAGAACTGCCACAGCCACATATGGAACGTGACCATGGGCTACAATGTTAACTGTATTCGGATCTATTACACCAAGATCAGCCTCTGTTTTTCCTATCTGTGGATTACCCAAAATGATGTCCTGAAGAGTAATTGTGGCAATCAACCCCATATAGCCTGTTGCAATTGAAAGCTTCATTGCAGTGAGCAAGAGGCTCACAGGGTCTGTGTTTATATTGGACATTGTCATTGTCATTGCGTCTCTTAGCTCAGATAAGGGTCCGCCAGGAATAATTCCAAGCTTGCCCCATTTCTCAAGCCTGCCCTTTGGTGCAAGGAGCTCTACCAGTTTCAAGGGTTCATTTGTTCCTTTTCTAAGTTCATTCGTTATGGCATCTGCAAGATCAATTGCCAATGCGTTCTTTTCTTTTTTATTGTCAAGCCCAAGAAGAGCTGCAACTTCTCTTAATTTACCTTCTTCATATATAGTATAAGGGGTCTTGCCCTGTGCAGTAGCCCTTAAGGTATCGATAGCCTCCTCCAATTGGTGGCAGTAAGCTGAAAGGCCGTGACACTCAAGTCTTAACATATTTCTGGCGGCAATAGTATCTGCTGTAGCTCCGCAAATTGCTCTCGGTGCTTTGGGAGTTATTCGGCAAGGTCCATGGGAGCAAAGCTGGCAGCATACACCTTCCATCCCGAAGCCGCACTGCGGGAGCTGATCCTGGTATCTGTCAAATGTCGTCTTTATTCCAAGCTCTTTTGTTCGTATGTGCATTTCCTGAATAGAAGCATGTGAAGATGTACATGTTCTGCAATCACCTATACATTGTGTCATAATATTTATACCTCCTGATAAAAATTCGATAATTCATAGCCCATTTATCAATTTCTCTGACTCTATGTTAACAATTTAACAATTCGAAGTATGTGATTACAATCACTTTGAAATTGCAAATTAGGGGTTGTTTAACTGGAAATTTTAATCAAAATAAAAGTTTTTAATTAATAATATATGGGTAAAACTATTCTTGATGCGTAAGAGATTATGGTGAACTTGTTAAAGAAGGTGTTTAAGTGGAAGTTACAGGTTGCAGTTGTACAGTGGATGAGCACATGTCGTGTGCCGGGCGTGTTCCTATTTTTTCATCCCTCAACAAGGATGAATTAAGGCAGGTCGTTTCTTTGATAGTGCAGAGAAGGTATGAAAAAGATTCTCTAGTCATATCGGAAGGAAGCGTACCCCAGAATTTTATTGTTGTAAGCAGAGGTAAGATAAAGGTTTATGGCTATTCCCAGGATGGAAAGGAACAAATCATGTATATTCTAACCAATGGGGATTTTTTCGGAGCACGCAACCTTATCCATGACAGAAAGGCTGACTTTAATGCACAGGCAATGGAAGATACTGTTGTTTGTATGATACAGAGGCAAAAATTCCAGGAACTTCTATTAAAGTTTCCAAGTATTAGCATTAAGATTATGGATGTATTGTGTGACCGGCTTGAAAAAATGGAATCCATGTTCAGAAAAATTAGCCCGAAGGATGTTGATTCGCGGGTAAATATGATGCTTTTGGAGCTATCTCAAAAGTACGGCAGAAAACAAGATAATGGAACTTTGATTGAGCTTCCCATGAGTAGAGAGGAAATGGCCAACTACATCGGTGTGGCGAGGGAGACTGTCAGCAGGAAAATCACTTTGCTAAAAGATGAAGGCATAATAGAAATTATGGGAAACAGAAAGATTTTGATAGTAAATGAGGAAGCTCTAGAAAGCTCAATCTGACATGTAATAAAGCATATTTCAGTTTTTGTGATCGCAATCACAGTCCGGGATTATAATCAGGTATAAAATAAAAATGATATAAAAGAAATGGGGGGAAGCAATTATGAGTCTTTTTCTAGGTAAAATACACTACTGGCTGTACAATAAAATCCTTTGGTTTGAGGGAATTGAAGATGAGATAGTAAACAATGCAAAGAGTAAATATAAGGACATGGATGATTTGGTGAGCAGTATTAACAATAGGTTCGGAAAATCAACAGGTCGACAGCCTCTTGAAGAGGTAATAGACAATTCCAATATTCACGGCTGGCTGCAGCAGAAAATTGAAAGTGCCGAGCTAAGGCAAGCAGCACTGGTTACGGAACTCTTGAAGCGAGAGCCTTCAAACAAGGCTGAGTTTCTTAGAATCTACAGAGAGCAGGGCGAGGCTGCTGCAAGGGAATATAGGAGCAGTGCGGATACTCCCCAGGAAATATTTAATGCACTCAATGATTTCATCCTGGAGGGTATGCCTTGTGACAGGGTAAATGAAATTGTTTCAAGCAATGATGTGGAGTTTGTCTGGCAGACAACTATGTGCCTTCACAGGCCTCACTGGAACCAAGTAGAAGGTGATGTGCAGAATTTCTATGATCTTAGGGAAGCCTGGGTCAAAGGATTTGTTGAAACCATTAATAGTGAGTATAAGTATAAGAAGTCAGAAGGCGGCATCAATAAAATATTTAGCACGGCACTTTAAGTAATAATAAACTTTGATAAAAGAATGAAAAAATTTTTTAGCGAGGGCTATTTTATGGGGAATAAAGTGCTGGTTGTGGATGATGAGGAAAACGTAACAGAGCTTTTAAAGCTGTATTTGGAAGCCGAGGGATTTGAAGTGGGTACGGCAGGTGATGGATCAAAAGCCGTAGAGCTAGTGAGGTGCTTTAAACCGGATATTATAATTCTGGATATTATGATGCCATACAAGGATGGGTGGCAAGTAGCCCGAGAGTTACGCAGCGAGTCACAAATACCTATTATTATGCTGTCTGCCAAAAACCAGGAATCGGATAAAATTTTGGGATTGAATCTTGGGGGAGATGATTATATTACCAAGCCATTTTCCCCAGGAGAAGTTGTAGCAAGAATCAGGGCTGTGTTAAGGAGGACGGGGAGTAAAAGCCAGGGTAAGGAAATTATTGAGGTTGAGTGCTTGACTATTGATTTTTCAAAGTATGAAATTTTTTTAGGAGGGGTAAAGGTTCCTTGCACTCCTAAAGAGGTCGAATTGTTATGGATATTGGCAAAGAACCCTGGTAGGGTATATACAAGGGAACAGCTTTTGGATAAGGTATGGGGGTATGATTACCCTGGGGATTCGAGGACAGTGGATACCCATATAAAACGTTTGCGGCGAAAAATTGAAGACGGGCATCCTTTTTCTTATCTGCAAACGGTTTGGGGTGTAGGGTATAAGTTTGAGGTGATTAGGAATGAAGAAGAGTTTGTTTCGGAGACTTCTTAGTACATATATATTGGTTATTTCATTAAGTATAGGAATAGTAAGCATACTATTCTATATTTTTTTTAGCAGCTATTATTTTAAGCTTGAAGAAAAGCAGCTTCGCCTGCAAGCAGATGAAATGGCATCAGTTGTCAGGCCGTACTTGCAAATGAATGAATATAGCAGAGTAAGGGAAACAGTCGGTATTTTTAATAAGGTAAGTATACCGAATCTTTGGGTTGTGGATAAAAAAGGGGAAATCATCGGCGGACCGGTAGGAGAGAAGAATTTGGAGAACGAATGTCCCGAAGAGGATGAGCTGCAAAAGGCTCTAGACGGCAAGCTGTCTGTTAGCAGGGGAAATACGGGTCATGAAAAGGAACCGGTTCTTTCAATTGTTTTGCCTGTATACGGTCAGGATGAGTTGATTGGAGCAATATATATATGCCACTCTCTTTCAGAAATAAGAGGAAGTATTCTGAATGCATTGAAAACTGTTGTAGTAGCAGGATTGTTAGCTGTAATAATTGTCATTGTGGTGAGTTTCTTTATCTCCAGAAATATAACCAGGCCTGTCATCGAAATTACCGAGGCTTCCTTGGAAATGGCTGAGGGCAATTTCAATAAAAAAGTCAAAATTCACTGCTATGACGAAATCGGAAAGCTGGGAGATACTTTTAATTATATGAGCAGTGCACTTCAAAAGTCACTTAAGGACTTAGAGGATGAAAGGGATAGGATGTGTGAGATGGAGAAGATTCAAAGGGAATTTGTAGCCAATGCATCACACGAAATAAGGACTCCCCTCACATCTATAAGAGGCTATCTTGAGGCTATACTTGATGGAGTTATCGACAATCGAGAACAGGAATTGAAAGTTATAAGGACTATTCATAAGGAAACCCAGAGATTATACAGGCTGGCCAACAATCTTTTGGATCTGGCCGGATATGAAGGCTCCAACATAAAAGTTACAGGGAAAGAGGTCAATATAAACGAGATTATTGTCAGGGTAGTATCAAAACTTACAGCCCTTGCGGAAGATCACCAGATTGATTTAGATTGTGAGTGTCTTTCAACTGTGAGCACCGTATTGGGGGATGAAGATTTTATTGAAAGGATTCTGACTAATTATATTACCAATGCAGTAAGATTTACACCAGAAGGGGGATGGATTAAGGTAAGAAGTGAGCTGGCAGGGGAGGAAGTACATATCCATGTAGTAGATTCAGGAATTGGTATTCCTGAAAAGGATTTGCCTAAAGTCTGGGAAAGGTTTTACAAAGTAAATGAAACCAGGCATATGTCCAAGGAAGGAGCGGGACTTGGGCTGGCACTGGTAAAAGAGATGGTGGAAAGGCTTGGGGGTAAGGTATGGGTGAAAAGTGACGAAGGCGTAGGTTCAGTTTTTAGTTTCAGCTTAGGTATTTTCAAATAATTAACTGGTCAATGGGGCATTTCAAAAAGCTGAATTAATGATATTATACAAAAAATAGTTGAATAATGTTTTTTTTGAAATGCCCTTACCTGTAAATTGATTTAATGTTACGAAAAAGTTCACAAATAATCCCTATGGAGTACAAAAGTGCCTTGTAAAATAAAAATATATTCAAACACAGATTGAATAACAAATATTTAAGGAGGCATGATGTATGAATAAGATAGGAAAGGTTATCAAAATTGCAGGGATGTCTATAGCGGTTTTAGCAGCTTCAATGTTGTCTGGGGTGGTAGTTAATGCCCATTGTGATACAGTAGACGGTCCGGTTGTTTCAGATGCAAAGAAATCAATTGAGGACAATAATATTAATTACATTTTAAAATGGGTGAAGCCCGAAGGAGAGAAAGAGCTGACAAAGGCATTTGAGCTCTCAATGAAGGTAAGAAGCCTAAGCCCTGAAGCACAAACGCTTGCGGATAATTATCTTTTTGAAAACCTGGTTAGAATTCATAGAGCGGGAGAAGGTGCACCATTTACCGGAGTTAAGCCTTCTGGAAGTCCTGTGGACGAAAAAATACTGGCTGCAGACAAAAGTATTGAAGCAAGGGATATGTCACCTTTGGAAAAGTTTATACCTGATGACCATAAGGCTGAACTAAAAGAGCGATTTGAAAAAGTAATGAGCTTAAAGGATTTTGATGTTAATGATGTGGAAGCCGGGAGAGAGTATGTAGAAGCATATGTTGCCTTTTTCCATCTTGCTGAGGGTGAAGAGAGCGGAGAAAAGCATGGGGAAACCGGTGAAGCAGGGCATACTAAAGAAACCGAGGCAAGTCAAGTAAAAGAAATTGGGGAATCCCATAAAAATGAAGTTGATGCGGAAAACTCATACTTGCAGTATGTCCCATGGATTCTATCAGCAGTATTTTTGTTAACATCAATACTTTTAGGGATTCCTTTCTTTAAAAAGCAATCTGGAAGCAGACAAGCATAAAAATTACTTCTTTTCTATGGCAACACGCCAGAGTATTGACTTAAAGTGTATGAAATATTATTATTTACACAAAGACAGCGTATACTTTAATTGTACGGAGGTGATTTGTGTGAATAAAAAAACAGTATGTAACTGTGAGAATTGCCAGCACCGATTGTGTGTTTCCAGGGTTCCCATTTTCTCCGGCCTGGCTCAGGAAGAATTAAGCAAGGTAGCTGCCCTTATAGTAAAAAAGAAATACGAAAAGGGTGAGCTCATAATAATGGAAGGAAGCTGCCATGAAAGCCTGATTATAATAGATCAAGGACAGGTGAAGGTTTTTCGTTATACTGTAGAAGGTAAGGAGCAGATCCTTTATATATTTGCCCAAGGCGATTTTTTTGGAGAAAAAAACCTGATGAAGAATCAGGAAGCCTCGTACAATGTGGAAGCATTGGAGACAACAAATATTTGTATGATTAACAAAGAAGATTTCCAGGGACTTTTGCGTGATTATCCGGAAATAGGTATCAAAATCATAGAAGAATTGTGCAGCCGTATGGAGAAGATTGAAGGAACAGTGCAGAGCATGGGAACTAAGAGTATAGAATCACGTATAAATGGAGTGCTATTGGACTTTGTTGAGAGATATGGCAAAAAGCATCATAACGGGATTCTTGTAGAGTTGCCTTTAAGCCGTGAAGGTATAGCCAATTTTATCGGCACCGCCAGGGAAACAGTAAGCAGAAAATTAAGTGCTCTTCAGGATGAAGGGGTTATTGAAATGATAGGAAATAAGAAGATTCTAGTACTTGATGTGGATGCTCTTTACAAATAAAAGTTTGATTGAACCAAATAATAGATCAGCTAAAAAGCCTGGGAAATATAAGTCCCAGGCTTTTTAGTGTCTGGGAAAATATAGCGTATTCAAACCGCAATTTCTCACGAAATTATGACTCAAATCACAGAGAGATTACTAAATATAAATTAAGATTAGATTAAAGACTACAAAACAAATTAAGCTTGTTCATGATGATAGAAATGGAGGAAATTAATATGGCAAAAACACTGGACTTATCAAAGACGGTATATGAATTGTGCAAAGAAGATCCGCAGTTGATTGAAATTATGAAGGAACTTGGCTTTGATCATATTACAAATACAGCGTCTTTAAATACAGTAGGCCGTTTTGTAACTATTCCCAAAGGCACGGTAATAAAAAGCATGGACTTGGAAAAAATAAAAAGTGAATTTATAAAAAAAGGGTATAACATCATAGAATAGGGAGGCGGTACTATGAGTGAATATATTAATAACCGTGAATACAGGCAAAAGGTATTAAAGGAACTTATTTTGGAGCTTCATAGCGGAAAAAGCGTAGAAGATATCAAACCACGCTTTGAAGAGCTTATACAGGGGATTTCACCTACTGAGATTTCTGAAATGGAGCAGGGACTTATAATGGAAGGAATGCCTGTGGAAGAAATTCAACGCTTATGCGATGTACATGCTGCGGTTTTTAAGGGCTCAATAGAAGAAATTCACCGACCTCAAAAGCCGGAAGAAATACCGGGGCATCCTGTTCATACATTTAGGCTTGAAAACAGGGAGATAGAAAGGCTTATTAATGAAAAAATCAATCCCAATCTGGAAGCATTTAAAAGCACAGGCAGCAGTGAAAAATTAAAAGAGCTCAATGGCGACTTTAACCGGCTATGGGAAATAGACAAACATTATTTGAGAAAGGAAAACCTGCTTTTTCCCTATATGGAGAAGTACGGTATTACGGCTCCGCCTAAGGTTATGTGGGGAGTAGATGACGAAATACGTGCATTAATCAAAGAAACAAAAGTACTTATCTCAAAGTATAACGACAATCCGGGTCAGGTGGCGAATAAGGCAAGCGAGGCTGTAAATAAAGTGTCCGATATGATTTTCAAAGAGGAGAATATTCTTTTCCCAATGGTTTTAGAGACACTCTCTGAAGACGAATGGCAGAAGATCGCTGGGGAAAGCGATGAATTAGGCTACTGCTTAATAGAGCCAGAAGCTCATTGGAAGCCTGCTAAAGTAAATATTGAAGAAAAAGGACAAGAAAAAGGTGATATCCCATCAAATAATGGGTATATAAAGTTTGAGACAGGCATCTTATCTCCAGAAGAATTAAATGCAATGCTTAATACATTGCCTATCGACATATCATTTGTAGATAAGGATGGAGCGGTAAAATATTTTTCTCAAGCAAAGGAAAGGATATTTCCAAGAACCAAGGCTATAATAGGAAGACAGGTGCAGAATTGCCATCCCCCTGCAAGTGTTCATATAGTGGAAAAAATCATAGAGGATTTAAAGTCGGGAAGAAAAGATCATGAAGACTTCTGGATCAATATGAGAGGCCAGTTTGTATATATAAGATACTTTGCTGTAAGAAATGAAAAGAACGAATTTCTTGGTACGTTGGAAGTGACACAGAACATCAAGCCTATAAAGGAAATAACCGGTGAGAAAAGGCTGGTATCAGATCAGTGATATTTGGAAGCATATTTCCATTTATAGAATAAATAATTAACTTTTGATAACAAAAATGAGGAGGATAATAACATGAAGGTAACAAAGGATATGACTATTGGACAGGTAATCAGGACTAACCCACAGGCAGCACAAATCTTAATGAGCTTTGGCATGGGCTGTATAGGATGCCCGTCTTCGCAGGCTGAGACATTGGAAGAGGCATCAATGGTACATGGCATAAGCATTGACAAATTGTTGGTTGCGTTAAATCAGGATTAAAAATTAATTGACCAAAAAAAGATGTTCTCAATTTTAAGTTGAAATGGGTGGTGTTTTATGAATTGTATCGAGCTAATGGTAGATGAACATAAGTATATTAAAAGAATGCTTTCTGTTATCCGAAAGCACTGCAATAAAATACTAAATGGTGAGAATGTGCGGTATGAGGACTTCTTCAAAGTAATTGATTTTGTTAGGAACTATGCTGACAAGCACCATCATGGAAAGGAAGAAGCTTTGCTTTTTGAGAGGATGACAGAGGAGCTTGGGCCGGCAGCGGATAAGCTTGTCAGGCTCGGTATGAATGTGGAGCATGATCTTGGCAGGCTTCACATTTCGGAGCTGGAAGCTGCTGTCAAGCGTGTGCTTGAAGGGGATAGTGAAGCAAGGCTTGATGTCATTGCCAATGCAATTTCATATACCCATCTATTAAACAGACACATTGACAAGGAAGATGGGGTAGTATACAAATACGCCCGAAACAATCTTTCAAAGGAAACTATGGAGAGGTTGGAAAACGAATGCAAGGTATTTGAGCAAAAAGCCCGGGAAGAAAAAATACAGGAAAAGTATATTGGGCTTTTGGGTGAGCTTGAATCCCAGGCATAGGAGGATTAGCAGTATTCTAAAAGGAGAGCCATGGCTCTCTTTTTAGAATACAATTGCTTCAGTATCTTTGAATATTTGTGCTTTTCCCTGTTTTAAATCGGAAAGCAGCAGAGTATCCTTATAATGCTGAAATTGTATAGTCAGGAAATTGCTGTTAGATGCGATATACTTTCCATGCCTCTTCCTAATCTTTCTGCTTAATTTATCAAAAACTATTATTTCATCTTCAGGCTTCATATCACTTAATCTCATATAAATACCTTCTCTCATAAATTGGATAATCGTTTATTTTTCATTTTTAGTATTTCCCGTTATTTTAGTTATAGTCAAATATTTATAAAATTTTTTCAGTTGGAATCCCACGTTGTATGCTAAAGAAACAAGAGTGTATATTTATCTTTTTAACTGCCAATAATAAGTTTCGATGGTTGTTGCATGGTATTACTGGCTTTAAAAGGAGTGAACCGATTGATTAATATAAAGAAGATTCTGACAGACTTGATTTCCTTTAGGGAGCCTGCAAAAACAGAGACTTTTATCTTGAAGGAGACACAAAGGGAAGCCGAGCTTAATGAGGAAAAGTCACAAAAAAAAGAAGAGCGTGTTAAAAAGAAAAATGAAGGTGTTCTTACAAAGCTTAACAGCCCTAAGGGTGATAAAGCGGAGGAAAAGGAAAAAGGTAAAAAGTCTGATATAAGCAGTATGCTTTCAGAAAACCTGAACTTTATTAAGGAAAAATTCAGTGTTCCAACAAATGGGGACATAGTAATCCGGGAATTTGATATTATTGTAAAGGATAAGGCTATACCAGCCTTCATGGTATTTATAGATGGAATGGTTGATAGAAAGGTTGTAAATTCCGATATACTGCAGCCTCTTATGATGTTGTCCAGTCTAGATATTAAAAGTCAGGCAAAAGATATTGCCGAATATATCAAAGGTAATATACTGCCTCACAATCAGATAAAGGAAGTTTCAGAGCACCAGGACGTAGTGGATGATGTTAATTTCGGCGGGTGCGGGATTTATATTGAAGGATTAAGCGTAGCATTTACGGCTGACGTAAAAGGATGGCAGGCAAGGGGGGTGGAAAGGCCCAACACCGAACTGGTAATCCGCGGGCCTCAGGAAGGTTTCAATGAATCCCTGAGGGGAAATACCTCACTTATAAGAAAAAGGCTTAAGGATGAAAATCTTATTGTGGAGAACCTGCAAATCGGAAGAAGAAGTAAGACACCTTGTTCCATGCTTTATATAAAGGATATAGCCAACGATTCTCTTGTAAAGGAAGTAAGAAGAAGACTTAAAAAAATCAAAGTGGACCATATACTGGATACCGGGGAGCTTGAGCAGTTTATTGAGGATAACCCTTTTTTGCCTACACCCCAGGTATTGGCCACCGAAAGGCCGGACAGAGTATCGGCGATGCTTGCAGAAGGCCGGGTTGCTATCATAATGAACGGCAGTCCTTTTGTTATAGTTGTGCCTATAACAAATCAGGATCTGGCTCATGCTGCTGAGGATAACTATCTCAGGTTTCCCTATGCAAATCTATTGAGGATTGTAAGGGTTGGTGCAGTATTTATGTCACTGTTGCTTCCAGGAATATATATAGCCATAACGGATTTTCACCACGAAATGATTCCTACAGACCTGCTCCTTGCCATAGCATCAGCCCGTGAAAGAGTTCCTTTTCCGGCTATAGTAGAAGTACTTATTATGGAAGTGTCCTTTGAGCTGATCCGTGAAGCGGGTATAAGAATACCTGGTCCTATAGGTCCTACAC
This sequence comes from Pseudobacteroides sp., assembly GCF_036567765.1. Taxonomy (NCBI): domain Bacteria; kingdom Bacillati; phylum Bacillota; class Clostridia; order Eubacteriales; family Oscillospiraceae; genus Pseudobacteroides; species Pseudobacteroides sp. Next base: position 141,683 of record NZ_DATCTU010000122.1, on the reverse strand, counting down.
TTGGTATTATAGGAGCTTTAATATTGGGGCAGGCTGCTGTTGCTGCCAATATTGTAAGTCCCATACTCATTATAATTGTTGCAGTTACAGGAATCGGATCCTTTGCTATACCCAACTTTTCAGCAGGATTTGCATTTAGAATACTAAGATTTGCATTTATACTTCTGGCAGCTTCGGCAGGCTTTTTAGGAATAACTACCGGTATATTCCTTATTGCATTATGGTTTGTTAATGCAAAATCCTTTGGAGTACCTTATGTATCACCGTTTGCACCGCGTACATCAGGCAGTTTTGTTGAAAATGTATTAAAAGCACCTGTTTGGAAACAAGAAAAACGTCCTGATTATATGAATGTGAAAAAAGATAAGATGCAGCCAAAGTACAGTAGAGCTTGGGATAGAAGTGGAGATAGCGGTGCAGAAGAGGAGGAAGAATAATGAAAATAAAAAGGGCTGTAGGCATAATCATTATTTTATTCTCATTTTGCGGGCTTATGACAGGGTGCTTTGATAAAAGAGAAATAGATGAGCTTGGCTATGTCATTGCACTTGGAGTTGATAAAGGTAAAACCAATGTACTAAAGTTGACATTTCAGATAGCAAAGCCCCAGGCAGGAGAGGGAGGCGGAGGCGGAGGCGGGGGAGAGCAGCCCTATAGCAATGTTACCGTTGAGGCACCTACAGTATATGCGGGGATTAACATGGTAAACACTTTTACCAGTAAGCAAATCAATATGTCACATAACAAGGTTGTGGTATTTTCCAGGGAGCTTGCAAAAGAAGGGATTGAATCCTATCTGCATGCATTGTTAAGAGGAAGGGAATTTAGGCCTAGTATGTATATGGTGGTTGCAAGGAATTCTGCTGAAGAATACCTAAAAGCTGTAAAACCTGAGCTGGTATTAAACCCTTCAAAATATTATGAACTTACTTTCCAAAGCTACAGCTATACAGGATTTATCCCAAATGTGCAGTTCCATAATTTCTATAAGTATTCCGAGTCACTGTACAAGGATCCTGTAGCAATATTGGGAGGAGTAGGGAAGTTTAAGTCATCGGATGAATTTAATGTGGATAAATCAACCTTCAGGGAAAGAGGACGAGATATCCCATTTGGAGGTGACTTTTATGCTGGTGATGTAACGAAAACAGGAGGGGTTGGCTCAGAGAACATGGGTCTTGCGGTGTTTAATGGAGACAAGATGGTAGGCGAAATGGACGGAAGCGATGTAAAATACCTGTTGATGGCAACAGGTGAGTATGGACATGCCTACTGGACAATAAAAGACCCTAAAGAAAAGGGTAAATTTATCCTTCTTGATATTAAGCAAAGCAGAAGGCCCCATCATAAGGTGAATCTGATCGATGGGAAGCCCCTGATTGATGTTAAAATAATTCTTGAGGCGGATATCTTATCTATTCAAAGCACAATAGATTATGAGCAGGGAGGGTTGTCAAATTTGCTTGAAAAGTATGTAGAAGAACAAATCGGCAACGATATGAAAGTATTCCTGGAAAAGACATCAAAAGATTTTAATTCGGATATATGCGGTTTTGGCTCCTATGCAAAAAAGTACTTTTTGACTTGGGAAGAGTGGGAGAGGTATAACTGGAAATCCAAATATAAGGATTCCACCTTTAATATAGACATAAGCTTTAAATTGAGAAGGCCAGGCCTTATCTTAAAGACTCTTCCATCAGTTGACTCGGAAGGTGTGGAGGAAAACAAATAATGGTTACAGCAGACAGGATATTTATAATAATTTTATTACTTTTGATAGCTATATATACAATAAGCTTTGGCAGGTGGACATGGAAAAGAAAAAACAAGCTTGGAGCTGTTATGGTTTTTCTTGTTGCACTAGCCACAGTAGCCCTTCCTGTATATGTATTATTTGTAAGAGAAGGCTAAAGGCATGGAGCAAAGCAAAAGTAAAAGGTAGGAGGCTTGAATGGAAAAGAAAATTGTTTTCGGTAATTGGGAAGTAGTAACTATTCTAATCAATGTGATATGCACTAAAATATTCTTAAACTACCCCCGTATGGCTACAGAGCAGGGCGGTACTGCAGGATGGATTTTTACATTATACATTTCTCTTCTGGCATTTTTAGGCTTTTACATCATTCAAAGGCTCTACAAGTCTATGGAAGGTAAGGACCTTATAGATATCGGAGAACATGTCGGCGGCGTCATAGTAAGGGTGTTGGTAGGCACTACTATTATAGTTTTTCTGACATATGTTACTACTGTATACCTTCGCACCTTCAGTGAGAATATGAAATTGGTAGCATTGACCAATTCACCCCTAAGTTTTGTAGAGCTCTTTTTCCTTGTATGTATGGTAGCAGGTGCTTACTTTGGATTGGAGGCTATCGCAAGGCTTCATGCCATAGCAGTACCTGCCATAGCAGTAGGTTTTTTGATCATTATGATTGGAGTAGCCAACTATGTAGACTTTTCGCAGCTTTTGCCAATTATGGGATATGGCCCGTCAAAAATTTTCGGTGAAGGGGTCATGAAGGTTTCCATCTTTGCAGAATTATTGCTGCTGTTTCTTATGGCACCATATATAAAAACAAATAAGAACCTTAAATCATCTGGCTTTTGGGCGTTAGGTTTTTCATCATTTTTTCTATTCATTTCGGCATTGGTTTTTGTTACTGTCTTGCCTGTTCCGTTGGCACTTGAAAGGACTATTCCTATTTTTCACCTGGCCAGACTTATCAATTACGGAAGGTTCTTCCAAAGGATAGAGTCTGTATTTATTGTTATATGGGCCGCAGCATCACTACTGTTTGTTACTGTTAACTTTTATTTTATACTCCACACCTTTAAAAAGACATTTAAGCTGGAATACTACAAACCGCTCATTTTGCCATTTGCCATTCTTATGATGACATTAAGCTTTTTACCAGGTAATCTTATAGATGCAGTAAAGCTTGAGGTTGATTATTTTAGAAACTGGGCTTGGACCGTTACTTTTGGCATGACCATTGTATTGCTCCTAATAGCCGGGGCGAGGAAGAAAAAACATGGTAAGGCCTAATCCACAGATAATTCAGGGCATTTCAAAAATATTTATTAAAATAAAGCTTGCAGAGTACTAATGAATCAAATTTTTGAAACGCCCCATAGAATTTCAGGATTATAAAATCCTATTGCGATCTTTTTCTGCCCCAAATATTGCTACATTCTGATCAAATAAAGAAAAGCTGTTGTTCTGCCATGCCAAAGAGTTTAAAACATATCCTAAGGCATCAGCATTATACCTACCTGCAATCCTTTGATAGGCCAGAAGTTCATATACTTTATTTGAATCAAAGTCAACAGGATACAAGCCGCTTAGGGGATTAACAAATCCGGTAATAGGGCTTTTGAGAACACCTTTTTCATCATAGATCTCATTTAGATAGTCTTCACCTTTAAGTGATATATCCAAAATGTAGGTTTCTTTATTTCTTTCACTATGTACTTCAACCTTATAGTTATTCTTATAGTTAACTTCATATCTATAGTATTCATTAAATACCTTATAGTCAAAAATCAGCTTAGGCATATTGTTATAAAATGAATAGATATAATGATACATCATTCCTCCGCTGCCGCCGGATGTAATGCTTATCAGGATATCATCCACACCGTTTCCTGTAAAATCACCCAAAAATAATGTTGGGTTGTAACCGGCATTTTCTTCAAGGGGTATAACTGCCGGTGCGTAAGCCGTCCCATCCTGAATTAATAATGTAATATTTTGTATAAATGGGCTATCGGCTGTTTTTATACCGGTTAAAAACACATTTTCAGGTATGCGGTTACCGTTTACGTCTCCTCTTGCGTAAGCTACAATACCAGGGGATTCGGCTCTATAAATATACATATGATCTCCTTTATGGTGATAATACATTGCACACTTATAAATATTCCCTGAATAATAATTGGGTTACACTGAGAGTGTCATAATCAAAAAATATATAATATATTAGCATATAATGTTAATATATTATGAGGTTAAAGAATATGTTTGAGCAGAATTATCAGCAGTGTTCTGCTGGGTATTATTATTTGATACGACGGGGAGATACGTTCTATGAAATAGCAGATCTTATAGGTTTGCCTCTTGATACCCTCCTTAGGGCAAATCCTGGAGTAAATCCATATAGACTTATGATAGGTCAAAGGGTATGCATACCGTATGTTACCGGAACATTGCCTCTTATAAAGAATATACCTGTGTTTGTGGAAGGTCAGACTGAAAACAGGGAGGCCAGACTTTATAGAAGTGATCAGGGGTACTATATATATGTCCTTAATAATTTCACATTTACCGGTGAGGAACCTGGAAGGGACTTGGTATTCTCCAACTTCGATAGCCGTTTTGATGCCAGAATCGAAATGCTCCCACTTAACGCAGACATAAATGAAATCCGTAAAAACTCTATCGTTGAGTTGCAATATGTTGGAACTCCGGTCGAGATGAAGGGAGAAGAAATTTTTGATCCTTTCTTTAGAAAGGCTGCATTCTTCCTGCATTCTTCCAGCAGCACTCTATCAAAGAATATAATTCTTATAAGGATAGGGAATAACTTGTTCAGGTTTACTGTTTCCATACCCAATACTGAAGCCGCAGAAGGATTAGGACCCAGCATTTATGCAATGCTTAAAACAATTTTTGTATGACTACTTAGATCAGGATATATATTTTAAATATGTTGTTATCTGGGGGGATTAAAGTCCCCCAGAAAATTGATCAATAATTATTTTGTCTCAGGTATAAAGGTGGCACAGTCTGTTTGTTCTGAATCTGCTGCATTTCTTGGCTGAACCTCTATTCTTTCGGCAGAACAATAATCTCCGGACATATAATAGTGACATGAGTTTACTATGCATTTAATTCCGCTGTTAGGTCTGTCCATTTTTTTAACTGACATATAATACCCTCCCTAAAAATCCTATTATTTATAGTTCAAATTTAATTATCAAACTTCCGTATTATTATTCCTCCAATGTAATAAATAAATACTGAAAGCATTTTCTAAGTTATAAATATGGAAAATATTTCAGTTTAGTCTCAACGAAATTAATATTTAAAACTCAGTTCTAAATACCGATATATTAGCGACATATGCCCATAGTAATTATTTATACAGAAGAAGGTGGTAATAGTGGGAAATATAAAGAAGGTAATAATTATAGAGGAAGATGAAGAAAAGGCACTGGAGTTATCGAATAGATTGCAAGGGGAAGGTTATAATATAAGCTTTTCTGAAAACATAGATGACATAGTTCATTCAAATGACACTTTTCATAAAATGATGGACAAACTGCCGGTTCTTATAAAACGCTTCGGTACAGATAATAAATGCAATTATTTAAATAACGCCTGGCTTCAATATACAGGCCGAGAAATAGAGCAAGAGCTTGGAGACGGTTGGGCAGAAGGTATACATCCTGAAGATATGGAAAAATGCTTAAAAATATATGAAGGGGCATTTCATAAAGAAGATTCATTCCAAATGGAATACCGCTTGAGAAGAAATGACGGAGAATATAGGTGGGTTCTTGCTGCAGGGACGCCAATTCATTGCAACAATGGAAAACTGTTAGGATACATTGAGGCTGTATGTGATATAAATGACGGTAAATGTATTGAAGAATCATTAAAGGAAAGTGAGGAGAAATACAGGCAGTTATTCCATAATTCTACTGATTCTATTTTAGTGCAGGAAATACGTGATAATGGGATGCCCGGCCCCTTTATTGAAGTTAATGATACAGTTTCAAATGTATGGGGGTTTTCAAAGCAAGAACTATTAGAGATAGGTGCGGTAGATACTATTAAGTATGATATTATCGGCAGTGTAGATGAAGTACAAAAAGATATAAAAGAAAAAGGCTGTTCGGCTTTTGAAGCTTATACTTATACCAAAAGTGGTGAAAAAAAACAGGTAGAAGTAAATTCCTGCTGTATTACACTAAATCGCAAAAGAGTGTTTCTCACCATTGTAAGGGACATCACCGAGAAAAAACAAGCCGAAATGACTATAAGGGAGAGTCGGGAAAAATACTATTCTCTTCTTATGAACATGCGGGACGGATTTGCTTTTTATAAAGCTGTTTTTGATGAAAATGGAAATCCTTTTGACTTTATTTTTGTGGAAGTCAATAGCATTTACGAAGGTATAGTAGGAATGAGCAGAGATAAAATCTTAGGCAACAAGTTAACTGAAATAATACCGGGTGTAAAAAAATTACAACAAGATTGGATCGGTATATGTGCCGGGGTTGCTTGCGGCAAAAAACCGATAAGGGTGGAAGAACATTATTCGCATATATTTAATAGATGGTATTCAATTTATATATACAGTCCTGAGTATGGTTATTTTGCTGCTATTTATGAGGATATAACAGAAAAGAAGCTTGCTAAGGAATCCATACTTCAGAGTCAGGAGAATTATCGGTTATTATTTGGTAATATGATTAATGGCTTCACATATAACGAATTAATAATGGATCATAATGGTAAACCCATTGACTATATTATGCTTGAGGTAAACGATGCTTTTGAGAGGTTTACCGGTATAAAAAAAGAAAGTGCAATTGGAAAAAAAGCTTCTCAGGTTTATAAAAGTCATTTGAATCCGACGTGGCTTGAAAAATGCTATAATGTTGCTTTTAATGGAGAGTATTATACTATTGATGATCTTTATTCAGAGGAAATGATGAAGTGGTATTCCATTATTATTTATAGCCCTAAAAGAGGCTATTTCGCAATCATGTTTGATGATATAACAAGTAGGGTAAAATCCACAATGGAGCTTGAGGAAAGTAAATCCAAATATCAGAATTTACTTATGAATATGAACAGCGGTTTCGGATATTTTAAGATTGAATTTAATGAGAAAGGTATTCCGGTAGATTGCTTTTACATTGAGATTAATAAGGTGTTTGAGGAACTTATTGATTTAGAAGCCGATATGGTAATCGGCAGAAGTATTATTGAAGTATTTCCGTTTAACAAAATCCTCATGGATAGATTCTTAGAAGTTTTTAAGATGGTAGCTTTAGAAGGCATTAGTTATAAAACTGATGAGCTTTATCTGGATGACTTGGATAAGTGGTGCTCCGTGTATGCATATAGTCCTGAGAAGGGGTACTTTGCTATTATCATAAATGATATAACTATCGAACGAAGAACATTGGAGTTGCTTAAAAAAGCCAAAGAAGACGCAGAAACAGCAAATAAGGCCAAGAGTGAGTTTCTGGCAAATATGAGCCACGAAATAAGGACACCGTTAAACGGCGTAGTTGGGATGATTGATCTTACTTTATCTACAAGATTGACTGAGGAGCAGAATGAGAACTTAAACATTGCTAAAAACTGTGCAAACTCGCTTTTGATAATCATAAACGATATATTGGACTTCTCAAAAATGGAGGCACGTAAACTCAATCTACAGGTTATAGATTTTAGCCTTAAACAACTAATCGAAAATATAATAAAGTTTCACTCACACATTGCCAATGAAAAAGGGCTAGAGCTTAATTACATGCTCCCATCCAACATACCGGAGTTTGTAATGGGTGATCCTTATAGGTTACAGCAGATTCTTAATAACCTTATCAGTAATGCTATTAAGTTTACCAATATGGGCAGTGTTACTCTTGCAATAAAGAGCAGTGAGGTTGATGATGGAAATTTTATACTAAAGTTCGCTGTTTCTGATACAGGAATTGGTATTGCCCATGAAGAAATGGATAAACTTTTTAAAAGCTTCAGTCAGATTGATGGCTCATACACAAGAAAATATGGCGGAACAGGACTTGGTCTTGCTATATCCAAACAACTGATTGAATTAATGGATGGTACCATTTGTGTGGAAAGTGAAAAGGATAAGGGATGCACATTTAATTTTACCATAAAGTGTAGAAAGTCTAAATACTGTGGTATTGAGCAAATGAAAGAGGAAAAACAGCTCAGTTCACAAAGCCATTTTCGTATCTTATTGGCGGAAGATAACGAAATCAATCAAAAGGTTGTAGTAAAAATCATCCAGAACAGAGGATGGGATGTAACTGCTGTAAATAATGGAAGAGAACTTCTTGACGTTTACCGACATGGAAAATTTGATCTGTTATTAGTAGATATTAATATGCCCATAATGGATGGTTTTGAAGCAACGCGTCAAATAAGAATAATGGAAAAGGGTACCAAATATCATGTTCCTATTATAGCATTAACGGCTATGGTTATGAAAGGTGAAAAAGATAAATGCCTGGAGGAAGGGATGGATGCATATGTTTCTAAACCGATTCAACTTGAGGAGCTCTATAACACCATAATCAATATAATGGAAAGACAAAAGCAGATTGAAATCCCTCAGGAACATCAATACCTTACTTTCGATTTTCTGAAAGAACAGTTTAAGGATGATAAAGACTTTATAATTGAATTAATAAAGAATTTTCTATCCTATTATCCTCAAATATTAGGGGATCTAGAAAGTGCAATAGAAGATGAGGATGAGGAAATAATTGGATTTAAAGCCCATAATTTAAAAGGGTTGGTTGCAACATTCAGCTTCAAAGAGGCTTTTAATCTGTGTGCAAAGATTGAGGAGCAAGGTAAGCTTGGCCAAAAAGATGCTGTGAAAGATACTTTTAGCAAATTGAAAGACGAGCTGTGTAAAATTCAGGAAGCACTGCTATCCATGGACTGGGAAAAAATATGAAGAATATTTAACACAAGCAGCGTCCAATATTTCACCTCAGCATGTACTTAATCTTGATTTAATATATTTTCTATATTTTCTTAAAAATCAAAATTATATTAGGTAGAAAATGAATAAATTTGCTTCAAAAAGTTTACTTATTGATTAATCATTATGTAAAGAATTAACATAACTTTATTATTGTCACCTTAAGGATTTATTAAGCATACGATATATAGTAAAGAGTGTTTTAAACTTACTTTGTATTTAGGAGGATCATATATGCTTTATTTTGATCGCAATTACATGCAAATGACGGGAATGCCTGCTCAGGTTGCTCAAGTGGCTGCAATGCCTCAGGAGCGGCTTGAAGAAATGTATCCTACCACATACAACATCATTCAACCGGCTGTAGAAAGCACATGCGATATGGTGGCCAACACTTATGGACAGATGTTTACACCTAACCGCAAGCAGTTGGAATCTATGATTGATGAAGTATATAACAAGGTAGAGGGAGATGTTGAGGCCGCTACAAAGGAAGGTACTTCAGAAGGTGAAAGACAGTTTTATGGTGGAGGAAGACGTGTGTTGAGAGATTTTATAGGTGCATTGCTAATAGGCAGCTTGATTCGTAGAAGACGTCCGTTCCACTATGGTTATCCCGGTTATTTCGGCTACCCAGGCTATTACGGCGGCTTTGGAGGCTTCCCATATTAATAATATACTAAACTATGGTTTATTAAGATTTTAGTCATTTCGTATGACTATTTTAAAAGTGCATTAATCTATCATTTGGTATAGTAAATGTTAAAGGCAAGAAATTTATCTTGCAACAGGCAAATGCATTGGATTAAGCACTTTTTTTATTTCTTACCTGCTAAGGTTATACTATTTAGATAGAAAATATGATAAAAAATGAAAAATAAACCTTGACAGCAAGTATTTAGCTATAGTAAAATATTGATCACTGTGCCTTGAGAAATGTTGCTGACACATTAGGTTGCATCAGGCATGAATAATTAGAGAGAGAAGGGAGGATTTCAGTGTATAATTTAATTAGCTGCAAACTTCAACAAAGGAATATGGCTATAAGAGAATCGTATAATCCAAGTAATTATTATTATATACATTGGCTTAATCCTCTATTGCATAAATGCTGAGAAAGGTTTTACCCAGGTTAAATTAAGGGTTTTTAATAATGGTGTTTATTGAGAGAGTGGTTAAGCCCCCAAAAGGGTAACTGCTCTCTTTATTTATTTAAATGCATTTGCATTTATCAGATCATAACATGGGTGAGTGTGCCGAGCGGCGAAGGCAGCGGTCTGTAAAACCGTCACAGTGAAACATCGATGGTTCGAGTCCACCTTCACCCACCATTAAACTTGAGATACATTAATTTAAATAACTGAATATATGAGGTGATAAAATTGGTAAATGATTTATTTATAAAATACCCTGAGATGAAGACGCTTTTTAAGCTTATACCATCTGATGAAAAGGGTAAGAAATGGGATGCAACAAGCGGAGAAATACTGCCTGAAACCGCAGCCTTACACTTTATTCCCATTGATCAACTGGTATTTACAGAAAAGATTGATGGAACCAATATGGGAATTAGGGTAGTTGATGGCAACGTTGTACATATTCAGAAAAGGGAACATATATGCAATAGGGACGATAGGGGAGATGCTTTTTATTTCGAAGTCGGAGATAATATAGCAAAAATAATAAGTAATAATAAAATAGAGCAGCTAAAAGATGTGATTATTTTTGGAGAGCTTTGCGGGGCTAAGATACAGAAAGGCGGCAACTACTTTCCGGATAGAAAGTTTATTATATTCGATATCTTTGATAGTGTTTTAGATAAGTTCTTCACATGGGATGCTGTAAAGCACTTTGCAAGTGAGCTTGGTATAGACACTGTTCCGGAAATCAAATATGATAAAGAGGACTTGAAGGTTGATAATGTTAGAGACTTTGTTTTGAACCTCAAGTCAGTATATAACCACAGCTTCGGAGCTGAAGGAATGGTTGTGAGGTACGGTAAGGATACCACTTCTGTAAAGCGATGGATGGCCAAAATAAGAAAGAAGGACTTCAAAGTATAAATTTTAATGCAATGAAAAAGAAAGCATGGGGTGGCTATGATTGAAATAAAAGGAAAGTACAATACTGCTAAGGTTTTTACAGACAATGTAGAAAGTCAAGCTGTAGCACAGATAAAGGAACTTTGTGATCAGGAGTTCGCCAAGGAAAGCATCATAAGGATTATGCCGGATACCCACGCAGGTGCAGGCTGCACAATAGGAACTACGATGACCATAAAGGACAAGATAGTGCCAAACCTTGTTGGGGTTGATATAGGATGCGGCATGGAGACCATAAAATTGAAAAATATTGCCGTTGATTTGGAAAAGCTGGATAGAGTGATCCATGAATACATTCCCGCAGGCTTTGACATAAGAAAAAAGCAGCATGATTATTCTCATGAGTTGGATCTTGGTAAGCTTGTTTGTAAAAAAGGCGTTGATGTAAACAGAGCAAAGCTTAGTATTGGTACTCTAGGCGGGGGTAACCATTTTATTGAATTAAATAAAGATAATAATGGAGCCCTTTACCTTGTGGTGCATTCAGGCAGCAGACACCTTGGAAAACAGGTTGCAAATTATTACCAGGAGCTTGGTTATATGGAAATTGTAAAAAGTAAGGAAGTTATTTCTGAAATAGTTGCAAGATTAAAGAAAGAAGGCCGCCAGCAGGATATTCAGAAGGAAATAGAAAAGGTAGGTCCATCCGTTATAAGCAAGCAGCTGGCCTATGTGCAGGGAAAAAGCTATGACAATTACCTTTCAGATATGAAAATTGTCCAAAGGTTTGCGGTTTTAAACCGCAAGGCTATTGTAGATGAAATAGTAAAAAGGATGGAGTTGGATATAGCGGAGCAGTTTACGACTATTCACAACTATATAGACCTTGACAATATGATTCTAAGAAAGGGAGCAATTTCTGCACAAAATGGTGAAAAGGTCTTGATTCCTATAAATATGAGGGACGGCAGCCTTGTTTGCATCGGAAAGGGCAATCGAGACTGGAATTATTCCGCACCCCATGGAGCTGGAAGACTTATGAGCAGAAGCAAGGCGAAGGAGGTATTGAGCCTCGAGGATTTTAAAGAGTCAATGGAGGGCATCTATTCAACTACTATCAACAGATCCACATTGGATGAGTGTGCTTTTGCATATAAGCCCATGGATGAAATAATGGAAAATATAAGGGAGACCGTCAAGATTGTGGACATAATAAAGCCTGTATATAACTTCAAGGCATCGGAGTAATTAGGATAATAATTAAAATTACTTCTATTAGGATAGAGACACTCTTTGTTGAAATTTATTGTTTTATGATATAAAATAATTTTAAACTTTATCTATTTTTGGTAATGTTTTAGAATATATTGTTGAACAAAGTAGAAAACAGACATTATCAGAGTAACTACCTAATGGAGGTGGCAGCAATAAACTTAAATATAAAAAACATAATCGAAATAATACTAAAAACAACTAAAAAAAATACTAATTTTTTAGCAGATGTCTATTTGTTAAAGGATGCATCTATTGTTTATAAGTGGAAGAATCGGAAGGTTATTCCCAGAAATGAAGACATAGAGAGAATAGTGAGCTTTGCTCAAAAAGAGTCTTCAGATGCACAACGCAGAATTATAAGGGAAAGAATAGAACACCTTATTGCTAATTCCTCTTTAAATGAAGATATGAAGGAATTTCTCTTTAGCAAAGAAGAGTTTAGTGATTTCCTTATGGAAGCTTTGAATGTCACCACGTCATGCAGCAGCGGAATCGAAGTATCTGCCAATAGGGATGCTGGAAAATCCGTTGATTATGGACAAAATAATTCGTCCAGTTTAAATATTGATGGAATAGAAGGGGAATATACAGGTCATATTAAGCTTGATATGGTGCTCAGGAAAAAAGGCGATGATGCGTCTGATGAGATAAATAACAATGAAATAATATTAAAGAACAAAAGATCCGAAGCAGGAAGTTTAATAGCCAAAGTTGGAAGAGGATATAAAAAGATTACTTTTATGAGCACTGTTGTAATAGTGGTTGTTCTAAACATATTTATCTTTCAGTTGCTTAAGCAAATAAATGCTCCTGAAATTGAGTCGCATAGGAATATAAAAAGCTCAAATGAGTCACAGTTAACAAACGAAGTAACTATTTTAAAAAGCTCGGGAGTTAAAGATAATGAAGAACCTATTAGCGGTGACAAAGATGTTTTAAATGACATTAAAACAGGTAGTGAGGGATTAGTAAAAAAACTGCCTGAAAAAAGCAAATTGCCTGAAGAACAGCAGTTAAGCAGCCCTAAGCCTGTAAAAAGCCACACAAAAATCCAATCGAGCAATAAAATAAATGATACCAAAAAGGTAAATATAACTTATTACAATGAGGTTAATAACAATTATATAAATAATAACTATATAAACAATACTATAAACAATACTACTATTAGAGTTTCTGAAAAAGCCAATAATAACTTAAATAAGAACATAAAGATATGGGATGACAAAAATTGTGGTTTGCTTAAAAATAACATGACTGATACCTTTGATGACAATAGGATAGACAGTGGATTGTGGACAAGGCTTGATGGCTCAATAAATTGGGAGGAAAACCATCAACAAATGAATATTGTTGAAGACTTAAATCAAAAATTATCATCAAAATTGATAAGTAACTATTTTGCAAAGGATTATGAGTTGATTTGTACATTGAAACCTCAAGAACTCGATTTGCACAGTGGGATAGGCTTCTTATTGAACGTACAAGCTATTAATACGGGTTACTATTCACCTAATAACTTTAATGGATATACGCTGGTAATCAACAAGTTTAAGGAAAATCCGGAGAGTGAGAGGTATGATAATTACATAAAGTTCCAACGCTATGACTATAGTGCAGGTATTGCCGAAGAGTGCGTATTGCTGGGTCAAAAAAGGTTAGATAGACAAATTGCTGATGATTATGAATTTCATTTAAAAGTTAGGAAAATAAATAATACATTTAGTGTATATGTCAACGATATGGAAAATCCGCTTTTTGAAATAGAAGATTCTGTATATACCCAGGGGAGAGTAGGGCTTTATGCGTATAGAGCTGGTGGCAGCTTCGATAATTTCAGTCTAAAGCCCATAGAATAAAGTTTTGGAGCTGTTTCAACTGCAAGAATGCTGGAAAACCAGCGGTCTTGCAGTTTTTTTATGTCTGGTAGGATTTCTCGCGATGATCATGGTTGTAAAATCGCAAGCGATTTTGTATTAACTAGGTTTTTCTTTGTCATGAATTTTTTCAGAAAAAATGCAAAAAACATTCCAAATTTGTTCCCATTTTTTCTTGAACGATTACATTAAAATAATATTGATATGAGAAGTGTATTAATCATTAGTGGCTTATGGAAAGGGGGACATAGTAAATATTCCATACGAGTAAATCAATGTATTGCACTAATATCAATTATTATCTGGCTAAGTGGCTCAAGAGGCAAAACTGAATGGGAGGAAAGATTATGAGAAAATCAAAAAAAGCTTTAGTATTATTGATTGTACTATCATTATTGGTGTCAAATCTAACGATATTTACGTCAAAGTGTCGGGCATCAGAAATAGTGGAACCTGGAGGATTAAAAGCAGAGTTCTTTGATGGAATGGATTTAACTAACCCATGCGATACCAGATATACTGATGGATTGACTTATGCAAGCGGAGTATTATGTGATAACTCAATAGCAGGAAAGTTGACTGATGAATACAGATATTCTGCCAGGTGGACAGGCTATATAAAATCTGATTATACTGATACATATAAACTGTATTTTACAAGCGGTGATGGCATCAGGGTTTGGATAAATAACCAGCTGCAGTTGGATAAATGGTTTGATCAGTGCCCTACAGAATATTCCCTGACTTATGCAATGGCAGCAGGACAAAAATATCCGGTAAAAATCGAGTATTATTCCAATGGCAACGACGCTTCTGCTATAGAAATGAAATGGTCAAGTGTATACCAGACTGGAAATGCAAAAGTATTCATACCCACCAATAACCTATACCACGTGGTGCAAACAGGCGATGTTACAAAACCCAGTACTCCTACAAATCTACTACAATACTCAAAAACTCAAACATCTATTGACCTATCATGGTCCGCTGCTTACGACAATGTCGGGATAAGCAAGTATGAAATATACAGAGGGATAAAATATTCAAGTTATAATGTAAAAATGGAGGTAATTTCGTATTGCTCTGATTTAAGGAAGATTGGGGAAACATTAACAACAAATTTTTCTGATAGCAATTTAGAACCAAACATGAAACTCGAATTAAACAAGTATGGTACAAAATACATATATAGAGTCAGAGCCTTTGATTTAAATGGAAATTATTCCGATATTTCAAATGAGCTTGAAGCAAATACTGTTTACTCGGATGAAATTGTACCTCAAGGATCAGGTTTAAAGGCAACGTACTATTCAGATAAAAACTTCACTAATGCTGTTCTCAAAAAGACAGATGCCCAAATTAATTTCAATTGGGGTACTTCAAGGCCTCATTCATCTATGGGAGATGAGTTTAGTGCCAGATGGTATGGCTACATTCAGCCTAAATATAATGAACAATACAGATTTGAGGTGCCGGGTTCGCTTGTAGAAGACTTTAGAGAATCAGTATGTTATAGAATGGATGAGGGAAGCGGTAATAAACTGTATAATTCATCCGACATGACTAAATCTTTGAGTATCGAAGGAGATATAAGCAGTTCCAGTTGGGTTGACGGTATTAGCAAGAAAGGATTCAACTTTAACGGTGTGAATAACTCTATTGCTCTAGACAACAATTCTATGGATGATTTTACTGTGTCGTTTTGGATTAAAACATCACAGGTGGGACTGCAAGACCAGTGGTATAATGGTATCGGGCTAGTAGACGCTGATATTGGTGGACTTGCTAATGATTTTGGTATAGTCCTGGCAGGGAAGAAATTGGGCGTTGGTATTGGAAATCCTGATTCAACAATGTATTCCCAGACCGATATATCAGATAGCAATTGGCATCACTGCACTGTTTCAAGAGATAAGACGAATGGAAAAGTAAAAATATATATTGATGGTAGATTGGAAAATGATTGGAGTGTAACGAATAAAGAGACTTTGGCAGGAAGCATGACGATTGGGCGTATCAACTCAGGTAATAACTATTTTAACGGTTCTATGGATAATCTTATGATCCATAATAGAGTGCTTTCTGATAATGAAGTAAAAATACTTGCTGAGAAATATGATGGAAAAATGTATAACTCTAATTGGAACTATTATGGAATGACATCAGGAGAATCTATAAATTGGCACCAGTCAAACGGTGAATGTATTATTGATTCAGGTGATGGATATAAGCTCATCCATAACAGTTTTAATGAGAAAAATATCGTATATCAATCCGATATAACCATTGAAAATTCATCAAGCTACTCGGATGGAGGTCTTTTATTCAGGGTATCAAACGCGGGCTATGGTGCAGATAATCTTTTAGGGTATTATGCAGCTTTAGATGCGTTCAATCATAGAATTGTTTTGAGCAAATTTGTATTAATTAACGGTAACTATACATATACAACAATTGATTCGGTAAATTATGATGTAAAGCCCAATATTCCATATCATATGAAAGTAGTAGCCGATTCAAGCAACATAAAAGTTTTTGTGGATGAAGCAAGTGCTCCTTCAAAAGATACAAACCCTAAAATTAATATTTCCGATTCCTCGCACACAAAAGGGTCAGTAGGAATGAGAGTGTACCGGACTAAAACTCATTTCGATAATTTGTCTGTAAAACCTTTAGCAAATAAAATTAAGGTTTGGATAGATGGTATTAATATAATAAACTATAGTGACTTTGATAAAGAAATAGAGAGTGGTACATTCACAATGATGCCGGGAAAGAAATACCACATAAGAATAGATTATGTTAACCAAGCCTCGAATGCTTCGCTGATGCTTTATTGGTCCAGCAAGAGCACTCAAAAAGAGATAATTCCTCAAAACAGGTTGTATATTTCTAATTCCACAGTAACTCCATTAAAGCCCACAGGCCTCAAAGCTAACAAAATAACCAACACAAGTGTATCTTTGGAATGGGATGTTCCATTAGATATGAATAATATACAAGGATATGAAATCTTTAGAAATGGCATACCTATTGGACAAGTTAAAGGAAATAAGTATACTGATACAGGGCTTATGCAGGATACCACATATACTTATAAAGTATATGCATTCAGCCCTGCAATACTTTATTCCCCGGCGAGTGATGAGGCTATTGTAAAAACAATGAAAAACAAAGCACCTTTTGAGACAAATGTAATACCGGTAATAGTTTTAAAATTTATTCCTGACCAAAATAAGGATGGTAAGGTAGATGAAGTTTGTGCGAATTTCAAGAATATGAATGTAAATGATCTTAGAACTAGAATAAATAATATGAACTCATCTTTTAAATATGCTGTTGAAAAAGGCTCTATTTACAAGGGATACGAGAATCCTTCCGCAAAGCCATACATAAATTACAGGGTAATTATGGAGGTGGAAATTGATACTCCTATACCGACATACTCACAAAATGGGTTAGTGTATGATGATTATGAAAAAGTACTAACTAATAAGTTAGCTGATTTTAAGGATTTTACTTTTGATGCATCAGCGATAAAAGATAATCTAACAAAGGACCAATTAAAGAACTACAGTTTAGTAGACATAATGAAGGACAAGCTTAAGGATGGCCTTAAAGCAAGGCAGATATGGTCATGGCTATATGACAGAGAGCACATAGTAGGATCTGAATCAATTATGTCCGGTCCTTATGGCAATATTAGTAATAGTGGAAATAACATACTGCCATCAGTTGGTTACACTTATACATTCTTTGATTTTGTATATGAAGATCATGCCGGGGCTGACGGAGCAATGGAACATTATACACATCAGATTGAGGCCTTATTAAAGTATATAGACGGTGAGAAGAATACCGATTCCAAATATACAGATCATGATTCAAGCTTGTTCTGGGGACGTTTTGTAGGATATTCAAATGCAAATACTATGAACCCTGCTCCTGCTAGAAATGGATGGACACATGAACCGCCAAATGCAAGATGGAATTATGACTATAATGGCGATAATTTAAACTACACACTGTCGGATATAGAAAATTGGAACCCTGATGGGCTTGGAAGCCTAAAAAATATTAATGCAACAACATGGCTAGATTACAATAAAGATGTTGTAAACTATATAGGTATTTTGAAGAACCAGTCAAGGATGAGTTGGCTTACGTACTGGATGCAGAATGTTCCAAGCTATGACAATGGTTTAGTATATAACGGAAGGTCACTAACGAATTGGTGGGATTTTGTTGTTAACTTTGATGAGGCAATGGCAAACAAAAAAAGACTTGTGGAAAACTGACACTTTTTCGATAGATAGACAGTGGAGTAAAATATCTTGCAATAATTTAAATATGTAAGTTGTTTAGTGCAAAAGAGGCTGTTGCAATATGATTATTAATCGCTATTGCAACAGCCCTTTTTTAAGGGGAGCTGATACTTTACTGTCATACATGGTGAAAGTAATCTACTATATTCCCTCCAACTTGAATGTTTGCCTTGTTTTTATTATAATGCTGTTATACAAGTTAACTTAATTCATAAGCAAAGGAATGTGAAAGCTTATTATGTGGATTATGAATCTAAAAACAAAATCAAGTGACTTTGGCGGCTATAAAAAATACTTTATGCTTATGGCTATAATCTTTTCGGTAGGTTGTATAGTAAGCACTGCTCTTCATTATGGTGGTGTTTTTCCGGGGAATTTTTTTACTTGGTCTACCTGGCTGTTTAGTGTTGGGTTTCTCTTTTTATATGCATTTGAAACCAGCAGCTCTAAGTTTGATCTAACCATATTTAAAAGTAAAAGGCTGATATTATATGTAGTTTTGACATGCGGCTTTTTTATTACCCACCTTTGGAATTTTAGCAACCTCCCATGGAGTGATAAAGGGCTCTTTGATGATGGAGCCTGGGATATCTACTTTGCGAAGAACCATATCTTTACAGATCAGCCCTTTCAGGCGGCATTTTTTGATAAGGTAGGCCTAATATCAAGAGAAGTGGTGTTTCATTACTACATAACATTCTTCTTCAAGTTGTTTGGATATAATTTGCTGATTTTCAATATTGCACTTACAGTCCTGGGTTATATTACATTTCTATTTACAACATTGATGGCTGAGAAGCTTTTTAATAACAAGTTTGTCACAATATTTGCTGCAGTAGTGCTTAATTTTTTACCTATTCACTTTATGCACATGTATGCAGGACACAGATATGCAATAGCGGCACCAATGATTATGGCTTCCTTATATTTTACATACACCGGCTTTAGTATGAAAAGGAGGACAAGGCTGGTAGGAGGAGCATTGTTGGCAGCACTTGCTGTAGATAGTGCCGTTATGGGAAAGCAGTATTTATACGGATTAATATTAGGTTCTATAATAATGGCGGTTTTTCACTGGAAAGAGGTTATGAAGGGGGAAATACTAAAAAGAGTTTTACTTTACTCAGTATCGCTTATTATTTGTATTATGCCCCTCATCATGTATGTTATATTTAATCCGGTTTATTTTGAGCATGAAAAAAAGATGACCAATGAATTTATTAGCAGTCTAAATATTGATACGGAAGAAGAGGGAGCCGTTGCCTATGTAAAGCTGCCTTTTGCCCTTATAAGTAGTTCCCTTGGGCTTAGTGAGCCCACTGAGCAGTATAAGGTTTATACAGACCGCTTTTTAAAGACTTTTATTTATAAAGAAACAACAGGGGAAAAATGGTTTATACCGAACTTTACGGCAATACCGGCAGCTTACTGGTTTTTAATCATACCAGGTATCATAGTTGCTTTGGGAAGAAGGTATTACCATATTGTTCTTCTTGCGGTTATTCCTGCTGCTGGTGCCTTCATTGCAGGGTGTGCCGATTATAGGGTATTACATGGAGCACCTTTCTGGGTGCTGCTCATTGCATGTGCCTTCAGTATGTCTTTTAGGATTAATGACAATCATAAGCTTAAAAAGTATAAGCTGGGATATATCGTGCTATCTCTTTGTATTGTTGTAACATTATTGGGACTATATCCAAGCATGAGGTATATATACAAAATGGCATCAAACCCAAATTCGTTACAGCTGCTTCCTCATAAGGATGTTGAAGTAGCAAGATTTATGAAGGATGTAGCAGCAGGGATAGACAAGCCTTCTACAAAAATGAGGTGGAATGAGCTCAAAACCGGACTTCCGGTAAGTTCTGAGTATGACACCCTGCTCTGCCAGAAAACGGGTTATGCTATAACACATTTGTTCCTTAGTGATTTTGATAACAAAAGAATAATGTCATTGAGTGATCAGAACCCGTTTAATTCTTTAAGCGAGGCAGCTATATTTGACATAAATAAAAGAGCTGTCAAAGACTACGACAGCACCACAAAAAAAGGCTTGAAGCTGATATGGGAGTATGACGGTAAAACCTATAGAATCATTTCTGCGTTTAAAGAGTTTGAAAGGTATGGAAGGGGAGAAATGATCAGCATTAAAACCGACAGCGGTGATGTGGAATTTTATGTTTTAGATATATCAAGCAATAATGTTGATAAGTTCAAGTCAGAGGTAGATAAGCTTTCATTGAAGTAAAGTATATTAAAAGTGCTAATCCAAGGAGGATTCCATGAAATTTAAGGACAGGGTTTGCGTAGTAACTGGGGGTGCCAACGGCATCGGGCTTTGTATTTCAAAAGAATTCGCTAAAAGCGGTGCTAAGTTGGCTGTTATCGACAAGGATAAAGCTGCTGGGGAAAAGGTATTGGCAGAGTTAAGATCAAATGGAGCGGAGTGCCTATTTTTCCCGGGTGATATTGCAGAAAAAGGCGTGCTTGTATCCTTTGTAGAAGAGGTGATAAAAACCTTCAATAAGGTGGACTACCTCATAAACAATGCCTGTATGAGTAATAACGGCATATTAAGCGGCTGTGATTATGATGATTTCAATTATGTTCTAAAGGTTGGTGTAACCGCTCCGTATATGCTGTCAAAGCTGTTTTGTGAGCACTTTACTAAAGATGCCGCCATAGTTAATATTTCTTCCACAAGGGCATTGATGTCTCAGGCCGATACTGAGAGCTATACCGCTGCAAAAGGGGGAATATCTGCATTGACCCATGCCTTGGCAGTGAGCCTTGCAGGAAAGGTTAGGGTCAATAGCGTAAGTCCGGGATGGATTGATGTTGCAGCAAACTTTGATGAAAATTTTGATAAAAAACACAGTGAGAAAGACAAAAATCAACACCCAGTGAAGCGTATAGGAAAGCCCCTTGATATAGCACGTACCGTCATGTTCTTATGTGAAACTGACAGCGGGTTTATTACCGGTCAGAATATAATCGTAGACGGCGGAATGACAAAGCTTATGGTTTATAATGGGGATGAGGGCTGGGAGTACAATAACCATTGATATTTGAGATATTAAGTGTTAGAATAGTCTAGGGAAATGAAGATTTCCACGCTCTAAGTCTATAAAGGAGGGCCCAATTTGAAAAAGACAATTATTATGGGTTCTGGGCCTGCAGGTTTGGCAGCAGGCTACTATCTTACTAAAAAAGGACAACCGTCTTTGCTGCTGGAAGCAGAATCTCAGGTTGGTGGAATCAGTAAAACAATAAAATATAAGGACTTTTACTTTGATCTTGGCGGACACAGGTTTTTTACAAAGTTTGATGAGGTCAATGAGCTTTGGAATGAGGTTTTAGGTGATAAATTCAGAAAAACACCCAGGCTGTCGAGAATATACTACCGAAACAAATTTTTTAATTATCCCCTGACTGCCATGAACGCACTCTTCGGAGTCGGCATTAAAGATACATTTATCATCCTTTTCAGTTATTTTAAGGCTAGGGTTTTTCCGTATAAGAAGGAGGAAACCTTTGAGGAATGGGTTTCCAACAGGTTTGGAAAGAAGCTTTACTCAATATTCTTCAAGACATACACGGAAAAGGTATGGGGTATTCCATGTTCTACCATACAGGCAGAGTGGGCTGCACAAAGAATTAAGGGACTGTCCCTTACCACAGCTATTATAAATGCACTTTTCAAGCCTAAAAAAACAAATATAAAGACTTTGATAGACGAGTTTGATTACCCTGAATTCGGACCGGGCATGATGTATACTGAAATGAAGAACAAGATAGAAAAAATGAAGGGTGAAGTAAGGCTCAATTCATATGTTACCAGAATCAATTGTGACGGATATACTGTAAAAAGCATAGAATATACTACTTCCGACGGAGTAAAGCATGTGGAGGAAGGGTCCGACTTTATATCAACAATCCCGGTAACCGAGCTTATAAACTCAATGTACCCAAAGGCTCCAGACGATGTGCTTAAAGCTGCCGACAACCTCAAATATAGGAGCTTTCTAACGGTTGATCTTATATTGAATAAAAAGGATTTATTTCCGGATAACTGGATATATATACATTCTCCAGAGGTTAAGCTTGGAAGGATCCAGAATTTTAAAAACTGGAGCAAGTCCATGGTACCGGATGAGGGTAAGACTTCTCTCGGATTGGAGTACTTTTGCAATGAAAACGATGAGCTTTGGAATATGGAAGATCAAAAGCTGTTCGAACTGGCGGCAAAGGAAGTGGAAATGATAAAGATCTGCAAGGCATCGGATATTCTTGATTACAAGGTAGTAAGAGTACCAAAGGCTTATCCTGTGTATATGATGGGATATAAGGACAGTCTTGCGAAGGTGGAGGAATACCTCAGGAATTTCACAAACCTCCATCTGGCTGGCCGTTACGGACTTTTTAAATACAACAATATGGATCATTCCATCATGACGGGCTTATACGCAGCCAAAAATATAGCTGAAGGAAAAAAGCTGTATGATACCTGGAGCATAAACACAGATGATGATTATCATGAAATAAAAAAGGAACAATAATATATAAAGTACGACAAAAGATAAACCTCGATAATATCGGGGTTTTATTAATTTCTCACAATAACGACCAGGCTGCAAAACCGCAAGCGATTTTGTTCGATTAGGCACGATCAAAAAATAAGGAGTGATGGGGTATAAAAAATATAGCAAAAATTCAGAGGCGGTATTTTGAAAGCGGTAAAACAAGGGACATAAAATACAGGCTTACCCAATTGGAAAGATTGAAACAGTCTATATTAGAGAGTGAAAACAAGATTTATGAGGCACTTAACAAAGACTTGGGTAAATGCAAGGTTGAAGGTTTTACCACAGAGGTTGGACTTGTGCTTAGTGAAATTGATTACATGAAAAAGAATATTTATAGTTTTTCAAAAAGAAAAAAGGTAAAGACACCCATTATGTTTTTTGGAGGTTCAAGCTATATAATTCCCGAGCCTTATGGAACAGTTCTTATTATTGGCCCATGGAACTATCCCTTCCAGTTGGTAATGATTCCTTTAGTAGGGGCAATTGCCTCAGGTAATTGTGCTGTTGTAAAGCCTTCCGAGATATCTCCCAATGTATCATCAGTCATAACTCAGATATTAAACTCCACTTTTGCTAAAGAGTATGTGGCTTCTGCTGAAGGTGGAATAGATGCTTCAAAGGAGCTGCTGTCTCAAAAGTTTGATTACATCTTTTATACCGGCAGCACTGCTGTGGGAAAAGTGATAATGGAGGCTGCAGCTTCAAATTTAACGCCTGTTACACTTGAATTGGGAGGTAAGAGCCCATGCATAGTAGACGAAAATATCAACATAAAAAATGCTGCAAGAAGGATCGCCTGGGGCAAGTTTATGAACTCGGGACAAACATGTGTAGCTCCGGATTATATATTGGTTCATAAAAAGATAAAGAAGGAACTGGTAGAAAACATTATTGCTTCAATAAATGAGTTTTATGGACCCAACCCAATTGATTCTAAAGATTATGCCCATATAATTAATGAGAAGCATTTTGCAAGGCTCCTCTCATTAATGAAGGATGGCAGCATTCTTTACGGGGGCAAAAGCAGTAAAGAGAAGCTAAGCATTAGCCCTACCATCCTGGATTGCGTTTGCGAAAACAGCAAACTTATGCAAGATGAGATATTTGGACCCCTGCTTCCTGTATTGGAGTTTGAAAGCATTGATGAAGCGGTAGGGTTTGTTAACAGAAGGCCAAAGCCCTTAGCCCTATATATCTTCTCAAACGATAAGGCAAACATAAAAAAAGTTTTAAGAAATACCTCCTCAGGAGGAGTTTGTGTTAATGACACAATAAACCATATAATAACACATGGGCTGCCGTTTGGAGGAGTCGGGGAAAGCGGTATGGGAAGATACCATGGGAAGGCCTCATTTGATACCTTCTCCCATTTGAAAAGTGTTTTATTCAATCAGACTGTATATGATATGAAATTAAAGTATCCTCCCTATACAGTGTCAATAGATTTTATGAAAAGGGTATTCAGGTTTTTATAAAAAGAGGTTGACCAAGATTCGTGTAAGATTCCCCGACAATTATTCGTTAGGAATGTACACTCATAAATAACATATATGAGTGGATGATTAAATATTTTTGTGCTATATTAATAGTAGAAAATAAATTGACAAAGGCTTGGTTAACACTTATGAATAATATATTAACACAGGATAATGTGAAAAAAATAAGAGAAGAAATAGAATACAGAATGACTGTAAAAAGAGCAGAAATAGCAAAAGAAAAATTAGAAGCTGCAGCACATGGAGACAGATCAGAAAATGCTGAATACAAAACAGCTTGTGAAAATTATAGAGCAAATGATGATAGAATTCAATATTTATTAAATATGATTTCAACTGCAACTGTAATAGATGATAAGAATGTGGATAGGTCAGTTCTAGGAATTAACAGTAAAGCAAGAATCAAATTTATAGAGGATGAAGATGAGGCTGTTGTAACATTAGTCACCACAATGGATATTGACCCTGAAAATATGTTTATAAGTATAGAATCTGATTTAGGGAAAGCATTATCCGGTAAAAAAGCTGGAGATATTATTGAAGTTAATGCTCCAAGAGGGAAATATAAAGTAGAGGTATTAGAGATACTTTAACTCATGATTAGAAAAATGACTTGGAGGTAAATATAAAGCCAGCAGTTTCCAAAATTGAAAATACATGATAGTATATATAAGCCTTGTTTCTGCAGGGCTTATATATACTATCATGAAAGAATAATAGGTTTTAATATGGTTAAGAAAATAATTAAAATACTTACAGTAATAGGCTTACTTATAATTATCATAATTACTATAAACACTTTTATATCACCCCAAAATCACCTTTTATCCAGTGTTTGGTCTGAAATAAATAGCAAAAGAAGCTATTTAGATGAATTGTCGAAAATAAGAAAGGAAAATAGCCTTTTAAAAACAAAGGAAAAACAACTGAAATTTGATTCCCAAGAAATAGAACAAGAAAAGAGGAAAAACATTGAATTATCAAAACTTCTAGCTTTTAAAGATCAATTTAAAGAAAACAAATTATTAGGTGCAAATATCATTGATATAGATGAAAATAAAGGGTTTTGTGTTACTATTGATAGAGGAAGTATAGATAGTGTAACTCTTGATGATGCTGTCATTAGTAGTAATGGTTTAGTTGGTAGAGTTAGCTCTGTCAAAAAAAATTCTGCCGAAGTAACTTGTATTATTGACTCTACAAGTCGAGTGGCAGCTACAACGAAAGGATCGGGTTGTGACGGTATTATTAATGGATGTTTCGGTTTGGAGTCCAAGATAGCAGATACTTGTAAAATGTTATTTCTCTCTAATGATGTAAATGTTAATTATGGAGATAAGATAATAACCTCTGGAATCGGCGGTGTTTTTCCAAAAGGCATTCCTATAGGACAAATATTAGAAGTAAGAAAAAGTGATAATGATATTAATTATTATGCCACTGTTAAGCCAGCCGTAGATTTTAAAAAGCTTGAATTTGTTGCAGTTCTCATAAAAAATAAAAGTTAAAGCTTGAAGATCTTAATAAGTTACGGGGCTTTTATATATGCTATCATAAATTGCTTACCACAATAATATTGGAGGTACAACTTTGAGTATATTATTTGAAGAAAATATAAGAAATCAGGCATTAATGAATATTGCTGAAAAGATGCTTATAGCTGCCAGAACTGCACCAAAAGCAAGAGGTGTTGATAATTTGGTTTTATCCATTGCTGACAAAGATGAAATAGTAAAAATTGCTGATATGATGAAGCAAATGGTTCAAGAAGGTGGTGCAGCTGATTTTTTTATAAGGGATGCTGATAATATCTTACAATCTGATATACTTGTGTTAATTGGTACTAAGATAAATCCTGTAGGGGTAAAAAACTGCGGGCTATGTGGCTTCAGTAATTGTGATGAAAAGAACAAACATCCTGATAATCCATGTTCATTTAATACAAGTGACTTAGGTATTGCAGTTGGCTCAGCTGTGAGCGTCGCAATGGATGCAAGGATCGATAATAGGGTTATGCTCTCTGTGGGAAAAGCCGTAAAGAAAATGCAGCTTTTAGGAAGTGAAACAAAAATTATCTTTGGTATACCGTTAAGCTCAAGCAGTAAAAATATATTCTTTGATAGGTAGTGACTGAATTTCTTCCATAATATATAGCACTCATTTAACTATATTTTTGAATATGTTGATATTAATAGTAAATACAATCATCATTTACAAACATATTTACAACTTATCAGGTAGCCATAATTAATGGAAGAGCTAGACACTACGATATATTTTATTAATGAATATGATGGGCTAAAGTACAAATTTATTAAAGATGTTCACGATGCACTTCCTGAGTATCAAATTGTATTTGACCAAGTAAGTGTACCAAGTTCTATCATTTCTTATTTAATTTCATTTCATAAATCCCGCTTTTAATTGCAAAAACAGCCAATTGTATCCTATCCTTCAATTCAAATTTTGCAAGAAGCTTGGAAATATTGCATTGGTACTTGCCTGATCAGACGCCAAAGAACCAATACCATAAGGATAAGGATTCGTTGAAGGTAAAGATGGTGATTCAACTGAGTATATGTTAGCTTGCACCAGACATACAAGTGTAATGATTGTGATTAAATACTGCAAAAATCTTTTTATATATTTAGAATGAATTATTAGGTATCTGATGAAAGAAGAAAGTCAAAACCTCATAAATCCATATATTATTGACTGCTATAAGATCAATGAGGAGACCCATTCGTGGCCTGTAGGGATACGTTATAACCGCAGGATAGTAGGCTTTATGAGCTTGAACTGATCACAGTAGGATCGGACAAAATATTTACCGATGGAAAATGGCTTGAAGCGGTTAAAGGAGATATTTTTTTAGAAAGCTGGGTTTGGATGTTCAGGGAATTTCAGGCTACTATTTTTGTGCTATTATATTTGATCCTCTATATTGCAAATCCCGTAAAGATATTTACAATTTCAAAGTATCTTATTGGATGGCAGGCGAAAATGAAATGTTACCTTATGTGGATTTTTTTGATGTGCGGACTAAGCCGTACATTTTTTTGCAGGATATTTGTAGAAATTGTCGGTCAGCCGCCTTTTGAATATATAATTAATCAGAAACTTGGCATAGCAAAAATGCTCCTATCTACAACCAATATGAATATAAAATAAATATCATCTTCCTGCGGATTTGGTGATGTTACACATTTTTACAGACTGATTAAGGGACATTTCAATATAACCCCAAAATTATACCGTGAGAATTTACAACTTTTTGATAATGGTTAAGAGAAGATTCAATATCAATATTCGTTTGGTTGTCAGGAAAATCAAACAATCGTCAAGCACTAAACAAGAGACATTTTTTACCCATTATTCTGTTGAGCTACCATATTATCTGTATATATAATTATTTTATAGGTAAAACTTCCGTTTTTTTCTTTCTTGCATTTTAGTTTATCAACAAACAAGTTTACAAGGGCAAGACCTCTGCCGCTTTCATTTAAACCCATATTATCCAATGGATTTATGCTGATATTTTCCAGGATATTTAAGG
Source organism: Pseudobacteroides sp. (assembly GCF_036567765.1). Lineage (NCBI taxonomy): Bacteria > Bacillati > Bacillota > Clostridia > Eubacteriales > Oscillospiraceae > Pseudobacteroides > Pseudobacteroides sp. Next base: position 113,770 of record NZ_DATCTU010000122.1, on the reverse strand, counting down.
GCAGTCCCCCTCCAAAGTCATTTATGCTGAAGAATATATATTTTTTACTGCATACAAGGACTATAGTGATTTGCTTGTTGAACTTGTTATTTTTACTCATTGCCTGAACGCTGTTGATAACCAACTCATGCATTGCAAAGCATGCCTTTTTGTATCCGAAGACATGCTCACTTTTAATAGTGAGTTCAACAAGGCTGTCAATCAGCCATATGTTTTCAGGTATTGCAGCACATTTTAAGGTTAATTTGCTCATCTTTTCACCTGTTTTCAACGAAGTTCCAGAGTAACCACCGAAATGTCGTCCGGCCGAGACATTTGTTTTATCCGATCTAAAAATTTTTCAATCGGCAAAGTGAAGCTGCTGTTTATATTGTTAATGTCAATAAGACTAAGTATATACTCAAAAGTGATATTATTATCCCTGACAAGATCCTTAAGACCGTCTGAATACATAAAAATACAAGATGTTTCAGTGTAGCGGATAATTTCATTTTCTATTTCTATATCATCCATTATGCCAATAGGTATGCAGCCTTTATCCAAAAGCTTTATTTCCTTGGATTTTTCCAGCAAATAAACAGGAGGATGGCCGGCGTTTACATAATCAATTGTCTTATTTAAAACATCCACTATTATATAAATCATTGTAAAATGGTATTGAACTTGTGTAAGCTGGTTATTAAAGTCACGCATGTATTTATTTAGGCTTTTGACGAGTTCAACCGAATCTGTACTTTTGGAAATCAGCTCAGGGAGAAGCGATCTAATATACATACATATCATTGATGTAGCTGTGCCATGGCCCATAACATCAATAAGTGCTACACCATATTTTCCGCCGCCTACTCTATGCCAATAGTATAAATCTCCCCCAAGGAAGGTTACAGGCACATAGTAGCCTTTGATGGATATGGGTTTAGATATTATATTTTTGGGCAGCATTTGAAATTGCAGATGGTTTGCAATACTTAAATCTTCAATTAGATTGCGATTAATATCCTCTATTTCCAGCTCCCTTAGCTGCCTCCTGCTCACTTCTTCTTTGAATCTTAATATAGCTTTAATGCGAGTTACCAATTCAATAGGATTAAAAGGCTTCCTGATATAGTCAATGATACCTGAATCAAATGCTTCCTTTAAGTTGTCAATATCATTTGAGGATGTTATCATGACTATGGGTATATCTCTATATTCCTCTATCCTGTGAATTTTTCTGCAAAATTCAATACCGTTTATGCCGGGCATAAAAAGGTCTGTTATTATGATATCAATCGGCCTGTTTATACCAGCGTAATTTTTGGAAAGCAGAAAATCAATAGCTTCCTGAGCACTGTTTACAGATGTAATATCGGTATACCCATTATTGATTAAAATATCTTCAAGGATCTTAATGCTGACATTGCTGTCATCTACTAAAAGAAACTTCCAGTTATTCATAAGTAACCTCAGTTTTCAAGTGGTATTGAGGTGCGACAGGTAACATTTATATATATAAATTTCGACAACAAGCAAAAAAAATCCTTTGGCAAATACTTGAACAATCCTAATTTAACAAATAGAATTATAAGTATTGAAGGATTAATTTCGTAAATGAGCAGAGGATAGATGAACATAATAAATAAATGTGTATCATGCAGTGATTTTGAAAGGTTTATCTAATTAAAAGTGATTAATCATTACATTTATCTATCGCAAATCCCGTTGAACCGTTCGTTATTTGCTTCGCTAAATGTAAGATTATTAACACTTTTAATATAAATGGCCGGGAAATGAATTTAAGTTTATAAATGCTACAAAGGAGTGATTTTATGCAGTACAGGAAGGTTGGAAAAAATGGAGATGAAGCATCAATTTTAGGGTATGGATGCATGAGGTTTCCTGTCAAAAATGGAAAAACCGATATGGAAAGAGCTGAGAAACAGGTTATGTCGGCTATTGAAAGAGGAGTTAACTATTTTGATACTGCATATATGTATATCGGAAATGAAGCGGCTTTAGGTGCTATACTTCATAAAAACGGTGTCCGAGATAAGGTTATGATTGCTACCAAAATTCCTCCTTACCTGGTAAACAGCAGGAAGGATATGGAGAGCATTCTTAATACTCAGTTGGAAAGGCTTAAGACCGACTATATAGATTATTACCTGCTTCATGCCGTGCAGGATATTAAAGGCTGGGAAAGGGCTAAAACCAATGGGCTTATGAGTTTTTTGGAGGAAATGAAAGCCAAGGGTGTAATTAGAAATATAGGATTTTCCTATCACGGAGACAAAAACGATTTTAAAGTGCTTATTGATGATTATGACTGGGATTTTTGCCAGATACAATACAACTATATTGACGAATCAAATCAGGCAGGTGTTGAAGGCCTTAAGCATGCATACTCCAAAGGTATTGGAGTCATCATTATGGAGCCTCTTAGGGGAGGAAGCCTTGTCGGAAGAATGCCTGATGAAATCAAAAATATATGGGAAAAAGCCAAAGTTAGGAGATCCTATGTTGATTGGGCTCTAAGATGGCTTTGGAACCAGCCTGAAGTGGCTGTTGTATTATCCGGCATGAATGAAGAGGCCCATATAGATGAGAACATAAAACTTGCATGTGAGATTAAGCCTGATTCACTGACTGAGGATGAACATAAAATTTACAATGAGGTAAAGGAAACCTATCTCAGATTAATGAAGGTAGGATGTACAGGTTGTGCATACTGCCTGCCATGCCCCGCAGGTGTCAATATACCGTTTTGCTTCAGCTACTATAACAGTAAGCACTTGTTTAAAAATAAACACTTGAGATTTCAATACCTTATGTTTGGCGGAGGTGCTACGGGCGGGAGAAATACCCTTGCATCCAAGTGCATAGACTGCGGCAAGTGCGAAAAGGCATGTCCCCAGCATATTGAAATAAGAAAAAACCTCAAGCTTGTAAAAAAAGAAATGGAGCCTTGGTGGAGCGGTCCATTGCTTGGTTCGATAGGTGGGGTACTTAAGGTAAAACGCTTTTTTACCGGAGGCAAAAAAGCAAATACCTAAATACCTTAACTGTTTGGTGAGACAGTGATATCTATGTCTTTTGCAACCTTAGCTTCAAATATTTGAACAGGAGGTTTTTCATAATGGGTAATGCTTTCCGCATTGTCGATAAATACGGGAAGTTTGAGGTTTATCCTTGAGTTTATCAAGGCAGAAATTTCAAGGCCTGCACGAATGGATTCCGAGGTGCTTATAACATGAAACTCACGTCCCTTGTAAAGTATTTCAAAGCAGTCTCTGAGTTCATTTGTGCTGGGCACAATTTTTTGAAGTCGTATTGAAACGTTTTTAAGGCTTCCGCGTACTGTATCGTATTGCAGATCAGCCTTTATGGAGTTGTATTGAGATGCGGCTGTGATTGATCTGTTAAGCTGATAACGCTTTGCAGAGAGCTTTTCCATATTTTCCTTTGATGCATCAAGAGAAGCAATAGCATCATCATACTTCTTTTTCTCAGAGCGGAGGACTTCATTCTGCCGTATAACCTTATCATATTCAGCTTTAACCATGTCGAGTTCCTTCGAAACAGCATCAAGCTCTTCAATAATAGCATTGCTTTCCTTTGTCATACTTTGAGCTTCTTCTATTTTTGACAACAGATCTGTTTCGTCCTTCACAAGGCTTTCCAAATTTGATTTTAGCAGTGCATTGTCCGCATCAATTTTCTCCTGCATTTTTCTTATTTCAGCTTCGGGAATGGTCTGGCCGCATGTAGGGCAATTCTTGTTAAACTGGGGTGTGCCCCTGTTAATTCTGTTTTTAAGGGATTGTATTTCTAGCCTGCAGATTGACAGCTTGCTTTCTAAAAAGCTTGCTGTATTGTTCTGCACTGAAGCCTTGATAAGGTTTTCTTTTCGTGCTTCAAGCATATCAACCCTTGATTTTATCTTGGATTCATCAACATGCTCTCCTGAGGGTATTCTTTTAATTTGCTCTTCTGCCTGCTTTTGTTTTTCCGTCCATATTTTTATTTCATCCTCAACTTTTTTAAGGTCCTGCCTCAAGTTTTTAAGGAATGTGTTTGAATCAAACCCTTCTTCCATCGGCAGGTATTGACGTAAATCCGTTTCAACCCTTTTTATAATTGATTGATTGGTAGGAAAAGGAAGTATGCTCATTAAAAGATCACCGGCAGCCTTGGAGGATAGCCGAGTAAAATAGCCGATCATAAAGGTTGATAAAAAAATATCTTTATCCATAATATAGGGAGCCAGATCGGAATCCTTGACTGGAATTCCATCTAAAATAAGCCTATGATGCTTTCCGGTCTCCTGGCTCTGTTCTCTTAGAAGTGAATGTTCAATCCCTGAATTGTCTTCAAAAAACACTTCCACAACTGTTTTGGTGCTGTCGTTGTTTCGAAGGAGGTATTCAGCTGTGATGCCTGTAGCATTGCAGCCGCAGAAAGCCCAGCATAGTGCATCTCCGAGAGATGTTTTGCCGGAGTAATTTTCGCCCTGTATTAATGTATCTTTATAAAATTCAAACTTTTTCGGTTCATGAAAAGGAATATTTTTAAAGCCTGCTATTTCTATTCTTTTTATAATCATTTCTTACACCCTGAATCATTTAATTTGTATATTATTATAACATGTTCTGGAATACATGAACAACTGTTGTTGCTAATTTAAGATTTTTTCACAGCATCCAGATTAAAAGTATATATAACCGGTATAAAAAATAAGTTTCCAAGGCAAATTATAGTATATATAAAAATTCAAAAGGTAGTGATGGATACAATGACAAAAGCACAGGAAATAAGTGTTACAGCACAGGTAGAAGAAGATTTGCCAAAAGAGAAGTTTGAAGAACTTAAAGCTTTTATTGAAGGATTAGGCACTACAAAGGGTGCATTGATAGAAATACTACACAAGGCACAAAGCTTGTTTGGCTATCTACCAAGGGATGTACAGCTTTTTGTAGCAAGGAAGCTGGGGATTCCAGGAGCAGAGGTTTTTGGCGTTGTCAGCTTTTACTCCTACTTTACCACAAAACCACGAGGAAAACATACCATAAGTGTATGCATGGGGACAGCGTGCTTTGTTAAGGGTGCAGATAAAATAATGGAGCGGCTTAAGGAGAAGCTTAAAATTGAGTCTAACGAGATAACTGAAGACGGTCTGTTTACACTGAAGGATATCAGGTGCGTTGGTGCGTGCGGCTTAGCACCTGTAATGATGATTGACGATAAGGTCTATGGCCGCGTTAAGGAAGAAGAATTGGACAGTATTCTTGAAAACTACAGAAAATAGATTAAAAATGATTAATACTTTAAGCATCAATTTTATAAATGAATGCAAGGGCGGTGTAGCATGAGTATAAAATCTATGGAAGAACTGCGGAAAATAAGAGAGGAACACCAAAGTAAGGTGGCCTTAAGACAAAGTGGTGAGAACCCCGAGGATAAAATTGAGATACTCATAGGTATGGCCACATGCGGCATATCTTCCGGAGCAAGAGAAACATTGAATGCCTTTGTTGAGGAAATAGGCAAGCAAGGGCTTCAGAATGTAAAGGTTATAACTGTAGGTTGTATAGGGTACTGTCATTCCGAACCGACGGTTCAGATTAACATGCCAGGTCAAAAGCCTGTTCTTTACGGCAATGTAAAAAAGGACAAGGTTGTAAGTCTCATAGACAGTCATATAAAAGGTGGACAACCCCTGAATGATCTGCTTCTTAAAGTGGATTTCGAAAGGGCATAGGAGGGAAATAAAAGTGGCAACACGTTCTAATGTTTTAGTTTGTACAGGTACCGGGTGCCTGGCTGGTGAAAGTGAAAAGGTGGCAAAAAATCTTGAGCTTATAATTAAAGCCAGGGGATATGAGAATGAAGCAAACGTAATAAAGACAGGCTGTTTTGGCTTTTGTGAAAAAGGACCCATAGTAAAGGTTGAGCCGGACAATGTGTTTTATGTATCTGTAGGCCCTAAGGATGCAAAAGATATTATAGATGAGCACATTATTAAGGGAAGAGTGGTTGAAAGGCTTTTATACAGAGAGCCTTTACAAAATGAAATTGTAAGCAGGCAGGAGGAAATGCCTTTTTACAAAAAGCAGCTTAGGATAGCTTTAAGAAACTGCGGTCTTATTAACCCGGAGGACATATTTGAATACATTGCCTTTGGAGGTTATGAGGCATTAGGAAAGGTGCTCACATCTATGTCACCTGAGCAGGTCATTGAAGAAGTCAAAAAGTCAGGTTTGCGTGGAAGAGGAGGCGGCGGATTTCCGACGGGCTTAAAGTGGGATATAACGCGTAAGCAGCAGAGCCCGGAGAAATTCATTATTTGTAATGCTGATGAGGGTGACCCGGGTGCTTTTATGGACAGGAGCATTCTAGAAGGTGATCCTCACAGCGTAATAGAGGCTATGGCAATAGGAGGGTATGCAATTGGTGCCGATAAAGGCCTTATATATATTCGTGCAGAATACCCCCTCGCCATTGCCAGATTGAATATTGCCATCAGGCAGGCAAAAGAACAGGGCTTGCTTGGCAAAAATATTTTCGGCACAGGCTTTAACTTTGAAATAGCAATAAAGTTCGGTGCAGGTGCATTTGTATGCGGAGAGGAAACAGCTCTTATAAATTCCTGCGAGGGAAAAAGGGGGGAGCCCAACTATAAACCCCCATATCCGGCTGAAGAAGGCTATTGGGGACATCCTACCTGTGTAAATAATGTTGAGACCTTTGCAAATATTCCTCAAATAATAATGCGTGGAGCTGAATGGTTCTCATCTATCGGCACTGAAAGGAGCAAGGGTACAAAGGTATTTGCACTTGCCGGGAAAATAAAGAATGTGGGGCTTATAGAGGTACCAATGGGCGTTACATTAAGAGATATCATATACGATATTGGCGGTGGAATTCCTGGCGGCCACAAATTCAAAGCAGTACAGACAGGGGGACCCTCCGGAGGTGTTATGACTGAACAGCATTTGGATACGCCTATTGAATATGACAGTTTGCTCGAAATAGGCTCCATGATGGGATCGGGCGGAATGATTGTTATGGATGAGCGAGATAATATGGTAAAAATCGCCAAGTTCTATCTGGAGTTCTCTATGGATGAGTCCTGTGGAAGGTGTACTCCATGCAGGATAGGAACAAAACGAATGTATGAAATTTTAAATAAAATAACCAGCGGTAAAGGTACCATGTCGGATATTGATGCACTAAAACAGCTTGCCTATATGGTTAAGGACGGTTCGCTTTGTGGGCTTGGGCAGACAGCACCAAACCCTGTCATAAGCACGCTCAAGCATTTTTGGAACGAGTATATGGCATTTATAAAGGATGAGGATAGTCCAAGGGGAGAAGGCAGATACGAAGCGAAAAACAAAATCAGATCGAAATTAGAAGTATGATTTTACTTTAATAACAAGATAAAAAATTAGTACTAATTGGAGGGTTGGTTATGGCAGGAAACCCAGCTGCACACCAAGATAAAGACATGGTTGGCATTAAAATAAACAACAGGGAAATGAAGGTTCCCAAAGGAATAACAATTGTGGAGGCAGCACATGAGGCAGGGGTGAAAATACCTACTTTATGCCATCTGGATCTACATGATATAAAAATGGTAAATAAAACAGCCTCATGCAGAGTATGTATGGTTGAACTGGTTGACTCAAGAAGCAACCGTAATAAGCTTGTTCCGGCATGTGTTACAAAAGTAAGTGAAGGTATGGAGGTCTTGACAAGCACCTTAAGAGCTATAACGGCAAGAAGAATGTCGGTTGAGCTTTTGTTGTCAAACCATCCAAATGAATGCTTTACATGCCCGAGGAATTTGGAGTGTGAGCTTCAGGCTTTAGCACACGAGTTAAAGGTAAGGCATATAGCTTGGGAAGGCGAAAGAATGGATTACCCCAAAGATATGTCAAGTGATGCTATTGTCAAGGATCCGGATAAATGCATTTACTGCAGGCGATGTGAAACTATGTGCAATGAGGTTCAGACCTGTGGTATTTTGTCAGGGATCAGCAGAGGTTTTAATGCCTTTGTAGGGCCTGCCTTTAATATTCCTATGGTTGAATCCTCATGTACATACTGCGGGCAATGTGTACAGGTATGTCCTACAGCAGCCTTGACTGAAGTTTATCATGTGGATAAGGTCTGGGAGGCGTTAAATGACCCTGACAAGCATGTAATTGTACAGACAGCACCTGCGATACGAGTTGCACTTGGTGAGATGTTCCATATGGAGCCAGGAACAATCGTAACCGGTAAGATGGTTTCAGCCTTGCGTGCTATGGGATTTAACGGGGTATTCGATACAAATTTCGGTGCGGACCTCACAATAATGGAAGAAGCATCAGAGCTTATATACCGTATAAAGGAGAACAAAACGCTTCCTATCCTTACAAGCTGCTGTCCTGCATGGGTGAAATTTATTGAGCATCAGTTCCCGGAGCTTTTGAAGGTTCCATCAACTTGCAAGTCACCTCATATAATGTTTGGAACAATAGCAAAAACATACTACGCTGAAAAGAACGGAATAGACCCTGACAATATTGTGGTGGTTTCCATTATGCCGTGTATAGCAAAAAAAGCTGAGGCAAAGAGGCCAGAACTAACAAAGGATGAGCACAACAATGTTGATATTGTAGTCACCACAAGGGAGCTGGGATACATGATCAAGGAAGCAGGGATAGATTTTGAAAGCTTGCCTGACAGTGATTTTGATATGCCTTTGGGAGAACATACGGGAGCTGCTGTTATTTTCGGTACTACCGGAGGGGTTATTGAAGCAGCAATACGTACCGCACATGAGTGGATGACGGGTAAGGAGTTGGAAAAAGTAGAGTTTGACCAATTAAGAGGAGCAGATGGTCTCAGGAAGGCTGAGGTGCAGATTGGAGATAAGGTCCTAAGAATAGGTATAGCCAGCGGCTTAGGAAATGCCAGAACACTACTGGAGGACATAAGGGATGGAAAGGATCACTATGATGCAATTGAGATAATGGCTTGTCCTGGAGGGTGCATTGCAGGCGGAGGACAGCCTTATCATCATGGGAACTTTGAAATTGTCAAGAAACGCCAAGAAGCAATATATCGAGAAGATGAAAACAGAAAGATAAGAAAATCCCACGAGAATCCTGAGATAATAAAACTCTATAAGGAATATCTGGGAGAACCTTTTGGTGAAATTGCCCATAGACTTCTCCATACTCATTTTGAGGAAAGAGAAAGAATATAGGGGACATAAAAAATACTTGACAGGATAATTTTTCATATGTTATACTATCTACAGTGTGCCTATAAAGGTGTTGTTGAGTATTTGAACTCAAATTAAGATGATATAAGAGATTAAGAAAGGAGGATTTACACAATGTATTGCACTATAAGATTACAACTTGGAAAATATAATAGTGAACTTGCGTCATTTTCATGGGAACCAGGTACTGATAGGAGCAGTCATTGGCTTGATCCTCTATTTATGAAGTGTAGAAATATTTCAACTATTTAACATGGATGAAAATTACACTGTATAATGTGCGGTTAAGTCATAAAAAATGGCTTAACCGCTTTTTAATTACCATGAGAAATTATGGTGTATACTTAACCGCAATTTCTTATGACAACACAAGGTTGAAAAATCACTTCGTGATTTGTTAATTCGACATAAACCATACAAAATAATATATATGTTACAATTAAATTACAAAGATTAATGTTATTGACAAAAGAATAGAATGATGGTATTCTGAAATAGGTGTAAATGAAAGATTAAAAATACTAAAGGATAGGAGGAAAGTCAATGTATACACTTAAAAATAATTTTATGGAGCAACTGAATATAAAAGCGGGATTATCATATAGACCAAGTACATATGAAGGTATTTATTGGCTTAGTCCTCTTTTGAATAAATGCAGAGTCCGATTAAATTTTGAGCGAAGTTAATCAGGTAATGAAATAAATGCATTTTACTAAAAAGGGCAGCTAAGTCTGAAAAAGATTTAGCTGCTTATTTTTGTTTTTATTAATATAACTAATACTAAACAGGTGGTGAAAACATGAGGTTTTTTAACTCAACACAAAAAAACATGAGTTTCTCTGATGTAGTTGCAAGTATTAAATACTTCATCAGGATTAATCCGGATAATATATTCCGGATAGCAGTAGGTACAGACTCCCAGGTTAGAGGAAGAAACACCTGCTTTGCAACAGGTATCCATATCCATATGATAGGGAAAGGGGCCTGGTGCTGCATAAGCAAAAGGCTTGAGACTAAGGCTTATAGAAATTTAAAGGAGAAGATATCAAAGGAAACACTTTTAACTTATGAAATTGCACACATGTTGAATGAGCAGTTAATGGACTCTCTTGAAGATTTCAGTGCCAAGTATAAGAATTTTCAGTGCAGCTTGGAGGCACATATAGATATAGGAAAAAATGGCGAAACAAGAAAGTTTATTAGGGAAATGGTTGGATACTTCGAAGGGATCGGTATTGATGCAAAAATTAAGCCTGAATCCTTCGTGGCAAGCAGCTATGCAAACAGATTCAGTAAGTCATTTAAAGTAGGTTAGGAAATTTGAAAGGGTTGATATTACTATGACAGTTTTAAAGGTAACACCCGTGAGAAATGTTTTAATTGGCAAAGGGTGTTTTAAGAGTGAAAGAGCAGATATGTTCTACAATAAAGTAATTCATGACGGAGCTAAGATTGAAGTTTTTGACGTCTCCGACAGAAAGCAAAAAGAGCTTACTGTATGCGAATTAAATAAAAGAAAGCATAGAATGATTATAAATAATAAAAGATACTTTATTTGCTCTATTGTAGCATGTTAAGGCATGAATGAAAAAACACTTTGGATATCTGGTTATCCAAAGTGTTTTTTGCATTTAAAATGCTAAAAATAATTTTAAAATTCTTTGAACTATTTCCTCATTCAGTCGTCACATTAACAAATAAGCAAAAGGAGTGTATTTAAAATGAATGATATTAGTAATATGGAATTAATAAAACTTTTGATACCTGTAATAGCTGTTCAAGTAGGCTTATTCATATATTGCCTGGTTGATATCTTGAGAAAGGGTACACAGAATTTAAATAGGGCTATTTGGATAATAATTGCTGCAACGGGAACGATGGGGTCAATTATATACCTTATATTGGGAAGAAAGAGGTGGAACAATGATTAGAATAGAGAACCTCTATAAAAGTTACAAAGGCCATAAGGTTCTTAAGGGACTCAATATAGAAGTTCATAGAGGAGAAATATATGGATTTATAGGGCATAACGGTGTTGGCAAATCAACAACCATGAATATCCTTGCAGGACTTATCGGTTTTCAGTCAGGTAAATGTATTATAAATGGAAGAGATAGTTCCGGTAAAGGTCTGCAAAACAAAGATATCGGCTACTTACCTGAAGATCCTAAGTTTTATCCCTATATGAATGCATGGGAGTATTTCGATTTTATCGGCCGTATAGGGGGAGACACGGGAAATACTATAAAAGAAAAAAGCACAGATCTCCTTGAAAGAGTGGGGCTAAGTAAGGCAGCCAAAAGACCTATAGGAGGCTATTCCAGAGGTATGAAGCAGAGGCTTGGTCTTGCAGTTGCCATGTACCATGACCCCCATGTATATCTTTTAGATGAGCCTTCATCAGCACTGGACCCCGAAGGAAGGCTAGACATGGTAAATATTATTGAGGAACTAAAGGATCACGGCAAAACGGTATTTTTATCGACACATATATTAAATGATATAGAAAGAATTTGCGACAGGGTCGGAATAATACACGACGGCAGGATTGTTGTCGAGGAGAGATTGGACTCTCTTATGGCAAAGTATGTACAGCCTGTATATGACATAGAGTTTGCAAAGAAGCCAGGCCGTAATTTAGCCGACAACTTTATGAAGCTGGATTATGTTGAGAAAGTTGATACTCAGGATAATAAGATAAGTGTAACTATAAAAGACCTGGAAAAGGATTCTCAGAATTTGCTCAGGGAAATTGCAGGATTGAATGTATTTATTACTTCGATCAATTTAAGAAGGAATAGTCTTGAAGAAATATTTATGAAGGTGGTGAAATAAATTGAAAAGCTTAAATGCGTTTTTAAGAAAAGAGATGCTTGAAGCATCAAGAACCCATAAGTTTATAATAATTGCGGCTGCCTTCATGTTTTTTGCATTGGCAGATCCTGCTATGCTAAAGCTTCTGCCCCATATTTTAAAGAGCCAGATGAGCATGATTGATCTCAGCCAGATGAAATTTGATCAATTTATGGCTATGACCAATTATACTAAGGATCTCTTCCAGATTAGTACTATTGTAATAGTGCTGGCAATATCAGGGATAATTTCAGGTGAAAAGAATAATAAGACACTGACCATGCCTGTTTCGATAGGATGTAATGTTTATGGCATAGTGGGAGGAAAATTTATACTTTATGGAATATCATTATTCGTGGCTTCGATGATAGGAATGTTGACAGCCTACTATTATTCAGGCATAATATTTGAAAATAGCTTTGGTATAATTCCTGTATTAAAAGCTGGTGCATTGTTTGGAATGTATTTTATATTTGTTTTAAGTGTTGTTACCTTTTTCAGCAGCTTGTTCCAGAAGGCATTTGTTGCAGGTATTTTCACACTTGTGTCAGTTTTTTTAATGCGTGCTGCGGAAGGGATATTTAGCTTTAAAAGGTTTTTTCCTACAAATATTTTAGAAGAAGCTAACTCGTTCAAGGCTGGATTACAGGGCGATTCAATTATAACTATGGCTGTGCTCTTTATAGCTGTTACAGTGCTTAATTTGCTGGCAGCATATAAACTTAAGAAAACCGAGTTGGTATAATGATGCTTTTATGCTTTTTTGGAGGAATTCTATATTAATTAAAGAAAGAGGTATAACAAGTGCTGGAAACTGAACTGCTTGGATTAGCAAAATCCGGTGACAGAAATGCCCTTGAAAGCCTTCTAACGGTCAATTATAAGATGGTCTACGGTTATCTTTTTAAGCTCACCATGGATGAAGACTTGGCAAAGGATTTGACACAGGACACTATGACCAGGGCTATTATTAATATAAAAAAGTTTAAGGGTGAATCCAAGTTTTCTACTTGGATGATTTCCATAGCATCCAACTTGTTTAAGGATACTGTCAAGAAAAAGGGCCACACCTATGAGGACATAGATGAAATCGTCGACTTGGACGCAGGAGAAGATGTGGAGAATGCTGTGATTACAAGGGAAAAACTGACGGTATTAAAGAAGGCATTGGCAGGTATTCCCGCAGAGATGAGGCAGGCTTTTATCCTTAAGCATTATTACAATTACAGCTACGAGGAGATTTCGACTATATTGCACTGTCCTGTCGGGACAGTGAGGTCGAGGATTCACTATTCGATAAAGAAGTTAAAATCGGTTTTAGACGGAGGAATTTCAAATGAGCAAATGCTGTAAAGAATATGAGGGTATTCTTATTGATATATATTATGGCGAATCGGATATAAGTAATGAAATCAAAGCTCATCTTGAAAATTGCAGCAATTGCCGTGAGTTTTTAAGTGAATTGGAAGAGCTGGGGAGTGGCTTGGATCATTTGGAAATGGACTTTTCAGTTGATAATTCTCTTATCAACAATGCATTTGCGACTGTGGATGATAATACAGCAAAAAAGAGAAATATTATTGATTTGATAATTTTTCTTTCAATATCTGTTGGAATAATGGCAGTTATTTCTGTTCTTGTATATAAGGGCTACGGAAAATATCTGTTTTATGGCTATGGAGTAGTCTTTCTTTTAGCACCCTTCAGTTTACTTGCATTTGTAAGAGAGAGTCGATTAAAGGAGGATGTAATATGAATGATTCATTTTCGAGTTGGATGTTGATTCCTTTGTTTATCCTGCTTTTTATCCAGGGAGCTTGGATTTTTAATGATGCCTCCAAAAGGGGAGAGAATAAATGGATATGGGGATTTTTCGGTTTGTTGAATGTACCTTCAAATCTAATTATATATCTTATTGTTACAAGGGTGTGGGCAAAAGCTTGCCCTTGCCAAATCTGCGGCAAAAAGTTCAGGAATAATTATAAATATTGTCCTCACTGCGGTGCTTCCAACAGCAGTTTTGGCAAAAACAAATAGGCTCAATATTTCCTAAACATTTAAAAAAGTGATTTTACGACTATATGCTGAAAAACATATAAATAAAAGTAAAATCACTTTTGAATCAATTGTCCACTTCCTGTATTCTCATTTTATCCGAGGTGGAGACCTCTAAGTTGAATTTGGCCTTTGCATCGTATCCAACAACCTTTATTAGGTTCTTACCCTTATGGACTTTAAGATCTACGGTTCCTTCATCTTCCTGCTCAAATATATTGGTGACTTTTTTATCGGGAGTTATTAAGACACACTTGATCTTGCCCCTTGAAACTTCAGATTTAAAGCTTACTGATATGGTACCTTCCTTGCTGGCTTCTATTAAACGAATGGTTTGAGAACCATAAAATTTCCCGAATCTCATTTCAATTGTGTTTTTGCTGCTTATCTCTGAACGGTTGATTGAGAAATAGCTGTCACCATCCTTTGATATTTTTGAATCGTCATTATATATGCTTTTTTGATAATCGGTTGGACCTGCACAGCCATAGAAAGCTATGGATATGAAAAGGATCAGCCCGATAAGGTATACGGATTTTAAGTTTTTTTTCATGTCTGGTCTCCTTGAGTAGAGTCATGATTTCATATTTTTATGATATCATTAGGCATGAATAATTTGCAATATAAAAACTATTGAGAAAAGAGTTATTTTTGACTTTTTAACATATTGCTATTATAATTAATTTGGGGTTGGACAAAATCAGAAGATTAATTGATTTTAAACACTTTAATATATAATGGAGTAGTTAATGTTGAATAATTTTAACAAAAGAATGCTGGAGGAGTTCAGGAGACTTGTAAGTTTTTCCATTATCGGCGTCATTAACACACTCATTACAATGGGCGTAGATAATGGTTTGTTTTATTTTTTAAAGGTTGATCAGAACATTTCATTAACTTTAGGTTATTTTGTTGGTATGATCAATTCATATATCCTGAATAGTATATTCACATTTAAGAGTAAATCGGATTACAAAAAATCCAAAGACAAGATGCTTAAGTTTTTAGTAATAAATATTATATCATATTTAGCTGCTCTTGCTGCTAAGGACTTCGGGGCAATATTATTTTCAACCCAAAGCAAGAATTATATAAATAGTGCTTTTGGAGTTATAGCGGCACAAATAGTAAATTATCTGGGATATAAAGTTTGGGTTTTCAGAGATAAGGTTAAAGGTAAAAATTAATAAATAAAGAGCATATTACAGCATACCTCTACATGACGGGGTATGCTGTAATATGCCGTAGAATAAAGGAAGGCAGGTTATAAAATGATACATGCAAGCGGCATATCTCTAAGGTATGGAGGACGTGCCTTATTTGAAAACGTTGACATTAAGTTTACAGCAGGTAACTGTTATGGGCTCATTGGTGCAAATGGCTCGGGCAAATCGACTTTCTTAAAGATTCTTTCAGGAGAGGTTGAAGCAAATAAGGGTGAGGTTATTATAAGCCCTGGGGAAAGGTTGGCCGTTTTAAAGCAGAACCATTATGAGTTTGATGAATTTGATGTCCTAAAGACAGTAATAATGGGACATAAGAAGCTATGTGAAATCATAGATGAAAAAGAAGCCCTATACGCAAAACCGGAGTTTTCAGAGGAGGACGGTATAAAAATATCCGAGCTGGAAGCAGAGTTTGCGGAGCTTAACGGATGGGAAGCAGAATCGGAAGCTGCTACACTTTTAAACGGACTTGGAATAGGCGAAGAATTTCATTACAAAAAAATGAAGGATATTGATGGAAACCAAAAGGTAAGGGTTCTTCTTGCTCAGGCCTTGTTTGGAAATCCTCATGTTCTTCTGCTGGATGAGCCTACCAACCATCTGGATATTGAGTCAATTACATGGCTTGAAAATTTCCTGTACAACTTTGAAAATACTGTTATTGTTGTTTCACATGACAGACATTTTCTAAATAAGGTATGTACACATATCGCTGATATAGATTTTGGCAAGATACAGATGTATGTCGGAAACTACGACTTCTGGTATGAATCAAGCCAGTTTGCACTCCAACAGGCAAGGGACGCAAACAAAAAGATAGAGGCCAAGATTAAGGATTTGCAGGAATTTATTCAACGATTCAGTGCAAATGCATCAAAGTCAAAGCAGGCTACATCGCGTAAAAAGCTTTTGGATAAGCTGACTCTTGAAGACATTAAGCCATCTTCTCGTAAATACCCCTTCGTAGATTTTAAGCCTGACAGGGAAGCTGGTAATGACCTTCTTATGGTATCAGGGTTATCCAAAACAGTTGAGGATGAAAAACTTTTGAATGATATCAGTTTTATTGTAAACAAAGGGGACAAAATTGCTTTTGTTGGACCTAATGGTCTTGCAAAAACTACTTTATTCAAAATACTTACTGATGAAATGAAAGCCGACAGCGGAGAATTTAAATGGGGAATAACAACCTCCCAGGCATATTTCCCAAAGGATAACTCAGCTTACTTTGATGGCGTGGATCTATCGCTTGTTGACTGGCTAAGACAGTATTCAAAGGATCAGACCGAAACCTTCCTTAGGGGATGGCTTGGAAGAATGCTTTTCTCAGGGGAAGAGGCATTAAAGAAGGCATCTGTACTATCGGGAGGAGAAAAGGTACGCTGCATGCTTGCAAAAATGATGCTTTCAGGAGCCAATGTGCTCATTCTGGATGAGCCTACCAACCATCTGGACTTGGAATCAATTACCGCACTAAACAACGGCCTTATAAACTATAAAGGGACAATTCTGTTTGTTTCACATGACCATCAGTTTGTGCAAACTGTTGCCAACAGGATTATGGAGATTACTCCTAAAGGACTTATAGACAGACAGATGACTTATGATGAATATTTGGAAAGCGAAGAAATTGCAGCTCTGAGAAAGAGCATGTATGAATAGGGGATTAGGGAATTTCTATGAGCATTTTAAATGTTGAAAATGTGAATCACGGATTTGGGGCCAGAAAGATCCTGGAGAATGCATCCTTCCGACTTTTGAAAGGAGAGCATGTAGGCCTTGTTGGAGCTAATGGAGAGGGTAAAACTACTTTTTTAAATATAATAACCGGAAAGCAGATTCCTGACGAAGGAAAGGTTGAATGGTGCAACAGAATTACAACAGGATACCTTGATCAGCATATGGTGCTTACCAAAGGTAAGACCATAAGGGAGGTTCTGCAGGAAGCCTTTCAGCATATGTATGACCTTGAGAAGGAAATGCTTGAGATTTATGAAAAAATGGGTGATGCATCTCCTGATGAATTAAATGCCATGATGGAGGATGTAGGAGAGATCCAAAGTGAGCTTGAGCACAGCGGTTTTTATATGATAGATGTTAAGATTGAAGAAGTAGCAAACGGACTTGGATTAGGAGAAATCGGCCTTGACAAGGACGTAGGCAATTTGAGCGGAGGCCAGAGGTCAAAGGTACTTCTAACCAAACTGCTTCTTCAAAACCCTATGATCATGATACTGGATGAGCCTACCAACTTCCTTGATGAAAATCATATTTATTGGCTTAAGAACTATCTTAAAAGTTATGAGAATAGTTTTATACTGGTTTCGCATGACATACCCTTTCTAAATGAGGTTGTCAATGTTGTTTACCATGTGGAAAATGCGGTTCTCACAAGGTATTCCGGCAATTATGATCAATTTCAGCAGATGTACCAGCTTAAAAAACAGCAAAACCAGATTGCTTATGAAAAGCAGCAAAAGGAAATTGAACGTTTGGAGGACTTTGTTGCAAGAAATAAGGCAAGAGCTGCTACAGCTACCTTGGCGAGAAGCCGTCAAAAAAGACTGGATAAAATGGACATCATAGAAAAGGACAAAGAAAAGATCAAACCTACGTTTAGGTTCAGAGAGGCAAGGAGCCCCGGGAAATATATTTTCCAGGCCCATAGTCTTGTGATAGGCTATGGAGAGCCTCTTACAAAGCCTCTGGACGTTATTCTGGAGAGAGGCAAGAAGGTTGCTATAAAAGGTGTTAACGGCCTCGGAAAAACAACTTTATTAAAAACGCTTTTGGGAATTTTACAACCAGTATCAGGTGAGGTAAAATTGGATGACTACTTATATCCGGGCTATTTTGAACAGGAATCGGAATACGGTAATACCATGACGGCTTTAGAGGAAGTATGGAAGGAGTATCCGGGCTTATCAAATGCTGAAGTCAGAGGAGCTTTGGCAAAATGCGGACTGACCAACGAGCACATCACAAGTCAAATGATGGTTTTAAGCGGAGGAGAAAGTGCAAAGGTAAGGCTGTGTAAGCTCATGCTTAAAGACATCAACTGGCTGGTACTGGACGAGCCTACAAACCACCTTGATGTAGCTGCAAAAAGCGAGCTTAAAAATGCACTTAAAGATTTTAGAGGCACTATCCTTCTGGTAAGCCATGAGCCCGAGTTTTATGAAGATTTTATAACAGATGTCTGGAACGTGGAAAACTGGACCACCAAAATTGTTTAAGAGAATTTATTGAAGTGAACATAGATAAATGCCGGCAAAGACCTTTTATTTCTGTAATAGGACAGATTAAAGTGTCTTTGCCTTTATTATTTTAATAGTAATAAAATTTTTTTAAAAAAATATCTTAAAAAATGGAACTAACATCAACCTGTCATAGTCTAATAAATAAAAAACAAAAAGAGAGGGTGTATTAAGTTGAAAAGGAAAATTTCCATATTTTTATCTTCAATAATGATTCTATCGCTATTCTTCTATGTAAATGTATTTGCTGCCAGCGATAGTGGATTTGAGGATGCAGTGAAGCTGGTAAAAAGCAAAATAAGTATTCCTGCTGATTATACCGTATTTAACTTTAGAAGCGGTACTGAGAACAACAAGAAGGTATGGTCAATGGAGTGGAGCACAAAAGATGGGGATGGATTTATAAGTGTCAGTTTGGATGATAAGGGCAATATTCTAAGATATTATAATAATAAACCAATGCCCGGCCAAACAACCAGAAAGCTCCCAAAGGTAAGTATGCTTGATGCCAAGGCAAAAGCGGAAGCTTTTATTAAGAAGGCAGCTCCAGGGTATTTCTCACAGGTAAAATATTCTGATGCGGGCAACAGGACTTTAGTAGATATTTCATATATGTTTAATTATATCAGGGTAGTAAACGGTATAATGTTTCCAAATAACTATATAAATATATCAATAAATTCAGACACCGGTGAAGTGCAATCTTATAATGCTACATGGAACGATAATGCTGTTTTCCCATCGGCAGACAAGGTGATATCAAAGGCAGAAGCCCAAAAGGCCTTTATGGAAAAGCTGGGCATGGGACTTTTCTATAATACTTCTACAGACAACGGTAAACAGAAAATATATCCGGTGTATGCTCCAAAAAATCAGAACTATTACATAGATGCAGTGACTGGTGAAAAAGTAGAGTTGCTTTATAGTATGCTTCCATACTTTGACTATGGATTTTCAGCAAGCCTTACTTCGGGAAGGGCCAAGGGCGGTATGAACATGGATGCTGATATGGTTTCACTTACGCCCGAAGAAACAGAAGCAATTAACAGCGTTTCAAAGGTTATTCCAAAGGAAGAAATAGAGAAAAAGCTCAGGGCTTTTAAAACATTAGGCTTAAGCGACGAGCATAAATTATTGGAAGTATCCTTAGAGAGAGATTACATCAATAAGGAAAGCATTGTTTGGAGAATGAGCTTTGTAAAAGAAAGTAAGGAAAATCCGTATCAGGATTCTGTAAATGTAAGTGCTGACGCAAAGACGGGTGAGATTAAGGACTTCTGGATAAATGCACCCCACAAGGACGGTGAAGAGCCAAAATACGATAAGGATGCATCAAAAGCTGCAGTAGAGGCATTTTTGAAGGAAATTCAGCCTGACAAATTCAAACAGAGTGAGTTCGATGCCAACTTAGACAGAAACATATATATTGACCCGTTGTATGCAGAGAAGCCGAGAGATTTCAGCTTTAATTATATAAGAAAAGTAAATGGTGCAATGTTCCCTTCAAATCATCTATCAGCAGGATTTGATGCAGTTAGCGGAAGAATAATAACCTATAACATGAATTGGAGCAATGAAGAGTTTCCATCCTTGGATAAGGTGGTGTCCCTTGATAAAATATACGACAAGCTTTTTAATGATGTAGGGCTCCAGCTTCAATACAAGGAAAACTACCCGCAGGAATATTTGATGAAATTTCCTCAACCAGGAAATGTTAAGCAGGAAATCAGACTTGTATATGCTTTGAACCACGAAAAACCTTCAACTTTTGATGCCAATACAGGAGAGCTTATTACGCCTGACGGCAAACCATATAAGGATCAGAAGGAATATGGATATAAAGATATAAAGGGGCATTATGCAGAAAAATACATCAAAATACTTGCGGAGTACGGTATTGCCTTTGAAGAAAGTGAATTCAAACCTGACAGCAAAATAACCCAAAAAGATTTTATGAAGCTTTTATCAAGCCTAATGAATTATGGAAACGGTATGAATATCCTTTCCAGAAACGACAGTAAGGAAATTGAGGACATCTACAAGGTTATGATTAGGGAAGGAGTTATCAAGGAATCGGAAAAGGCACCGGATTCCCAGGTTACCAGAGAAGATAGCGTAAAGTTCATTATAAGAATGATGAAATACGATAAAGTTGCCGATATCAAAGGAATATACAATTGCAATTACAAGGATAAGAACAAAATTAATCAAGACCTTATAGGTTATATTGTTATAGCAGACGGACTTAATATTATAAAAGGCTCATTCGGATACTTCAATCCAAAAAACTCTTTGACAAGAGCTGAGGCATTTATACTTGCTTACAATTACCTTCAAAATTGATAAATATATGTACAACCCATTGAGATAACCTCAAAGCTTACTTCCGGATACAAGTTTACCGGCTGTAAGCTCTTTTTTATGTATTGGAAGTTATGGCATATTTGAAATCAATAGTATTTTTGTGTATCTAGAAGGAATGGATAACTAAATAGCCATAATAAACCAAAATATGCTAAAAAGGCACTAGATATAAGCTTTTAAAAATGCTATAATAAAATTGGAAAAAATAATACCATAACTCGGGAAATTTTCTAATTTAAAACATTAAAGCCCGACTTATTAATTGATCTGAAAAAAATATATATAAAAAGCCCAAAAGCAGCAGTTGTCTTTATAGTTTAGACTGTGGAGATATACAGGGCATAAAGCGATTTTTATACCTGCTGCCATTACTTATTAGAATCATTAAATACAATTGGTTTTAATATAATGGAAATCGCTAATATATTATTAAAATTTTTGAGAGGGTGATAGGTTTCATGTTTTTAGGAGGTTTATTGATAGGAGGATTTATAGGATTTGCTTGTGCAGCTTTAACAAGGGCAGCAAGTCTTAGCAGTGATCTGAAGGAGGGTTGATAAACTTCGGGTTAGTGTTCTCCTAAAGCCGGAGGCACAAAGTGGCTCCGGCTTATCAATAAACTTATGAATGAGAAATAAATTTATCTCCAAATTTTTTATTAAGCCATAAAGGCTTTTTTTGATGTCCAGAATATTACATATATTGACTTATTACTTTTCAATAGAGAACCTACCTGATATAATAACAAAGTATCTGTTTATATCATATTACTTTTAATATCATTTTACTTATAGTATAAACAGATAGAGCAACTTTAATACGGATTCTTTTACTATACCGGGAGTGTATATATGAGCAGAAAAGATAATTTTGTGGCGTTTATAAGAAATATCGGTCAAGAATATTTCACAAGTAAATTCAAGTTCATGGAATTTAGTATGGTATTACTTTATTATGTAGTTATAATGGTTTTCTTTACTAGAAACACCATACCCGATGAGTTATATACAATTTTAGGCCAGATTCAGGGATTTTTGGCACTTTATTTGGCTTACAGGTTTAGATTTTTTGGATTTGCAATAATTGTGACATTAGAAATGTATCAAGCATTATTTTTATTTGTAAGGTATTTGGATACACCGACTATTAATTTTATGGCAGGGCTGTTATCAAAAATGCTAACAAGTATATCCGCCCTTATTGTAGCATTTTTATCAAATAAGCAGGAGATGCAGAAAAGAGACCTTAAAAGGCTGGCAATTACAGATGATTTGACAGATGTATTTAACCAGAGACACTTTAATGTAAGTATTATTGACGAAGTGGAAAAAGCAGATAAAAAGGGAACCAATCTAGGATTAATACTTATTGATGTAGATAATTTCAAAAAGTACAATGATATATATGGACATGATAAGGGTGATGACGTATTAAAATCAACAGCTTCCCTCATAAAGGTTGCAGTTGGAAAAGATAATTTGGTATTCAGATATGGAGGAGATGAGTTTGCAGTTCTCTTGCCAAATTCTGACCAGTTTAATACAACCCGGGTAGCAGATGATATCAGAAGGGAGTTTGAAGTTCAAAGACATTTTTGCTTCTCAGATGGCATTGGGAATCAAATATCTCTATCTATGGGAATATCACAGTATCCGGATTTGGCGGCTGACAGGGATGAGCTTATGAGTCAGGCAGACATGGCATTATACCACTCAAAGAATTTAGGTAAAAACAAGGTGCATTTTTATCAGGATGTCATATCCAGGATCAGAAAGGGTATAAGTAAAGACCACCAGCATCTTATAGGGGTTTTTAAGACGCTTTTAAGTACAATTTCAGCAAAGGATACATATACACTGGGGCATTCGGAAAGGGTTTCTACATATGCAGTAATGATTGGAGAGGCATTAAATCTTAGTATAAATGAAATATCCACTCTGCAGTATGCAGGACTTTTGCATGATATAGGCAAAATAGAAATTCCCAAAACCGTACTGAACAAATCAGGCAGTTTGGATTACGAAGAGTTTGAACTGATAAAAATGCATCCTGTGTACAGTGCAAATATTTTAGAGTCTCTGTCAGGCATGGATGAACTGGTTACCTTTGTAAAGCATCACCATGAGAAATATGATGGTACAGGGTATCCTTCAGGCTTATATGGTAATCAAATAAGCTTGGGTTCAAGAATACTTTGTATTGCGGATTCCTTTGACGCAATGATTTCAGAGCGTCCATATTGCAGTGCAATGAATACCGATGATGCTTTAAGGGAATTGGAAAGATGTGCTGGTCAGCATTTTGATCCAGATCTTGTAGAGCTTTTTGTTTCTGTTATGAAGGCAAAAGTTTAATAAACTCCATGGGGTGATGAACAATTTGTTTTGCACCGCTTTTTAGAAGTTCATCAGCTTTCCTAAATCCCCATGTCACTCCAACAGCATACATACCTGCATTGTTGGCGGTTTGCATATCCACAGCCGTATCACCTAGGTATAAAAAATCCTTAGGATGGATACCAATAATGGAACAAATCTCTAATGCACCGATAGGATCCGGTTTTATAGGTATTGATGGGCGTTCACCGAAGACAACATCAAAATGCCATTTATTTAGAAATTTTTCGACTATTTTTTGTGTAAAAATGTGGGGTTTGTTTGATAGGACGCATAATTTATGTCCTTTAGCGGTAAGGAAATCCAACATTTCAGGAATACCTTCATAGGGTAAGGTGTTATCTCCCCAATGTTTTTCATATCTTTCCTTCATTTGGGAAACCAGATTGTTTATAGCTTTTTCATTCTGCATGTTTTCAGGCAAAGCCTTCTTTGCGAGGTTGTAAACACCTTCTCCCACTAGATATTTATATTCTTCTATAGTGTATACGGGAAAACCGTTAGCCAAAAGAGCATAATTCATTGCGTTGGCTATATCTGCTATTGTATCTAATAATGTACCGTCAAGATCGAAAAGTACTGCTTTATGGCTCATAATGATAACTCCCTCGTAAATATATCTTTCATTATAACCTTATTATAACATTTTGAATACCTTAAAATAAAAATCGTTTTTGATATTGACAAATATTAAGCTTCAGATTATAATTTTGATAATTCGTTAGTTTAATGCTTTAGCGAATTAAAGTATTAAAGTGAGGTTGATAATATGAGCAAATGGAAAATTTACACGCCTGAAGGGGTTCAGGATATACTTTTTAACGAGTGCCATCTTAAAAGAAATCTTGAGGAAAAGCTTAGGAATATATTTAGAAGTTCAGGATACCAGGAGATTGAAACTCCTACGTTTGAGTTTTATGACGTGTTTTCCGAGGATTCAGACAAGACTCCACAGGAAACCATGTTCAAGTTTTTTGACCAGCAGGGTAGGATACTGGTTTTAAGGCCCGAAATGACAATACCTGTTGCAAGAATATCTGCAACAAAGTGTAAGGACATTTCAGCACCGATAAGGTACTCTTACATAGGCAATACGTTTAATTATACTGAGCTTGGAGGAGGAAAGCAGAAGGAGTTTACCCAGGCAGGAATTGAGATGGTGGGTGTCAATACTCCCGAGGCTGATGCAGAAGTTATAGCAACGGCTATAAGTGCTGTCAAGACTATGGGGCTTGAAAGCTTCCAGATAGATATAGGTCAGGTGGAATTCTTTAAAGGGCTGATGGAAGAAGCGGGTATAGCCGATAATGACATTGAGCAAATGAGAATACTCATAGATAGAAAGGACTTTCTCGGTGTAGAGGAGCTGGTTAAAGGCCAGGATATAAGAGAGGATCTTAAAGAACTGATTTTCAGCCTTCCAAGGTTGTTCGGATCCATTGATGTCATAGAAAAGGTTGAGAAGATAACTTTAAATGAGAGATCCATAAATGCACTGAACAATTTAAGAAAAGTTCTTCAAATTCTTGATGATTATGGTTACAGCAAATATGTCTCCGTTGACTTGGGAATGGTAAGGAGCCTTAATTACTATACAGGAATCATATTCAGGGGATTTACCTATGGGGCAGGGTTTCCTATCCTGAGCGGCGGAAGATATGACAGCTTGGTTGGCAAATTTGGTAAAAACAGCCCGGCAATAGGTTTTTCGCTAGGTGTAAACATGATTATGATAGCCCTAGACAGGCAGAAGATAGAATCAGAAAAGCCAAGTTTGGATACCCTTGTGTGCTATCTGGATGAGGGCAGGAAAACAGCCTTCAAAGTGTCCCAGGAGTTGAGAAGACAGGGGCTTGTTGTTGAGATGGATGTGGCTTGTCAGGGCATGGAGCAACTGAAAAACTATGCTTCAAGCAAAAGAATTGGTGGAATAATTATGATCAGGGACGAAGAAAACATAGAAGTCCATAATCTGGAGAACGGGGAAGTTTCAAAGGCAACCTTTGCAGAGCTTGCCGGAGATAAATAACGTGCAATGGGTTGTTAATGATTATATTCGTGAAGGGATGGTTTTATTATGAGGTATTTGACTATAGCCCTTTCAAAAGGGAGACTTACGGAGTTATCCATTGAGCTTTTTGAAAAAATAGGGATTGATTGCTCTGAATTGAAAAATTCTTCAAGGAAGCTTATTTTATGTGATGAAAAGAATAAAATAAAGTTTTTCCTTGCCAAGCCCAGTGATGTTCCTACATATGTAGAATACGGAGCAGCTGATATAGGTATAGTAGGTAAAGACACTCTTATGGAGGAAGGCCGACATTTATACGAGGTGTTAAACTTGGGATTTGCGGCTTGCAAAATGGCTGTAGCCGGACCTGCAGAGCTGCAGGGTAAGCTTGATGAGCTAAATAATAAAAGGGTTGCTACCAAATATCCAAGGATCGCCAGGGACTATTTTGAGCATAAAAGAAAAGAGTCCATTGAAGTAATTAAGCTTAACGGATCTGTTGAATTAGCACCGCTGGTAGGATTGGCAGAAGTAATAGTTGACCTTGTAGAGAGCGGAAGGACCCTTAAGGAAAACGGTTTGGTGGTATTGGATACCATAGCCGATATAAGTGCCAGAATGGTTGTAAACAGGGTAAGCATGAAGATGGAAAGTGAAAGAATAAACAGCATAATAGATGGGATAGGGAATCTGCTTGAAAAGAGGTGAGGAGTTTGATAAGAATTATTGATTCAAGAAAAGAAGAAGACAAGGATCTGTTAAAAAAGCTTTTGGATAGAAGCCAGCTTGATGAAAGTGCAGTGTTAAAAAGGGTTGAAGAGATAACTTCAAACGTAAGAATCAAGGGAAATTCAGCAGTTTTTGAATATACTAAGATGTTTGATAAGGTGGATATCACAGCAGAAAATATAAAGGTTTCCCGGAAGGAAATTGATGATGCGTATTGCAGCGTAGACAAGGAGCTTATAGATATCATCCGGAGGGCAAAAGCCAATATAGAGGAGTTTCATATCAAGCAGAAGGAGAAATCCTGGTTTTCTACAGAAAAAGACGGCGTTATATTAGGTCAGATACTAAGGCCTTTAGAAGTTGTGGGTGTATATGTTCCGGGGGGAACCGCACCGCTTCCTTCATCAGTTCTTATGAATGTTATGCCTGCAAAGGTTGCAGGGGTTGAGAAGATAGTCATGGCAACTCCTCCAGGCAGGGATGGTACAATAAATCCAGTTATACTGGTTGCTGCAAATGAAGCGGGTGCAGATGAGATTTATAAAATGGGCGGGGCTCAGGCCATAGCTGCACTGGCCTTTGGTACTGAGAGTGTTCCTAAAGTAGATAAGGTTACAGGACCTGGAAATATATATGTCAATATGGCAAAGAGACTGGTATACGGATATTGTGATATTGATATGTTTGCAGGCCCCAGTGAAATAATGGTTGTTGCCGACAAGACTGCAAATGCCAAGTTTGCAGCGGCGGACCTATTGTCCCAGGCAGAACATGATGTGCTTTCCGCTTCGGTTTTGGTAACTGATTCAGAAAAGCTTGCCCAAGAAGTAAAATGTGAAATTGAAAGGCAAACGGAATACCTTGGTAGAAAAGAAATAATAAATAAATCCATAGGCGATTATGGTGCAATAGTTATTGTAAATGATATGGAAGAAGCAGTTCAACTGGTTAATAAAGTAGCTCCTGAGCATCTGGAGTTATGCGTGGAGGAGCCTTTTGGAATGGTTGGAGAAATAAAGAATGCTGGGGCCATTTTCCTTGGGAACTATGCATCGGAACCACTTGGGGATTATTTTGCAGGTCCGAACCACGTTTTGCCTACAAGCGGAACTGCCAGGTTTTTCTCACCACTTAATGTAGGTGACTTTGTTAAAAAGTCCAGCCTTATATCATATTCGAGAAAAGCCCTATCAAAGGTTAAGGACGATGTAATACGGTTTGCAGAAGCTGAAGGCCTTTCGGCCCATGCCAATGCAATTCGAGTAAGGTTTGAAAAAGGAAGTGATTTTAATGAGTAAATATTGGAGTACAGCAGTTAAAAACTTGGTGCCCTATGTACCTGGGGAACAACCAAAGGATAAAAAGTATATAAAGCTAAATACCAATGAGAGTCCATACCCACCGTCACCAAGGGTATTGGAAGCCATTAAAAATGCAGCAAACAGCGACTTAAGACTGTATCCCGATCCTGAATTTCATGAGTTAAGGGAAACCGTCGCAACATATTACGGCATTTCAAAGGAAGAAGTATATGCAGGAAACGGATCTGACGAGCTTTTGGCTTTTGCATTCCAGGCATTCTTTGATCCTGGCAAAAAGATACTTTTCCCAGATATAACATATTCCTTTTACCCTGTATACTGTAAATTGTACAATTTGGACTATGAAACTGTGGCGTTGAATGAGGAATTTAGTGTTCCTATAAATGAGTTTCTGAGGGAAAACGGAGGCATAGTCATATCCAATCCCAATGCCCCCACTGCTAAATACATAAGCATTGACGAGATAAAAACAATTGTGGAGTACAATAAAGACAGGGTTGTCATAATAGATGAAGCATACATAGACTTTGGCGGTGATTCGGCAGTCAAACTGATAAAGGACTATAAGAATCTTTTGGTTGTCCAGACTATGTCCAAATCAAGATGCCTTGCAGGTTTGAGGCTTGGACTTGTTATGGGGAGCAGTGAACTTATTGACGCCATAATCCGCATAAAAAATTCATTCAACTCATATCCTGTGGATCGCCTTGCTTTAGCGGGTGCGGCGGAAGCAATAAGGGATGAAGAGTATTTCACAGAAACTGTTGCCAAAATTGTAAATACCAGAGAATGGGTTGCATTAAGGCTTAAGGAATTGGGATTTGAGGTCTTGGATTCAAAAGCCAATTTTCTATTTATAAGCCACAGCAAAATAAGTGCTGAAGCCATATTTAACCACTTAAGAGAAAACGGTATCCTGGTAAGATTCTTTAAAAAGCCTAGGATAGACAATTATCTAAGGGTGAGCGTAGGAACCGACAGTGATATGGAAGCTCTGGTAAAGGCTTTGGAGAAATTGCTTTGGTAAGGGATTTTAACATAATGTTAAATTTATAAATATTATAGTGTATTATTATCCAATCTGTTATAATAAACTGGGCTTATAGAAATTTGTAAAATCCCTTTGGGATTTTATTCTTTAAATATATAGACGAGCTCTAATACAGTTTTACGAGGTGGTTGCCGGTGGATAGAAAGGCACAAGTTGATAGAAAAACATTCGAAACAGATATTTCATTGAGCATTAATATTGATGGTACCGGCCAAGGGAAGATAGAGACAGGTATAGGTTTCTTTGACCACATGCTTACTCTATTTACCAAACACGGACTTTTCGATTTGGATCTAAAGGCAGTCGGTGACTTGCATGTGGATTGTCATCACACTATTGAAGATGTGGGTATTGTATTGGGACAAGCCATAAGCAAGGCACTTGGAGATAAAAAATCCATCAAGCGTTACGGAATGTCCTATGTTCCCATGGATGAGGCATTAGCTATGGTGGTTTTAGACCTTGGAGGTCGTCCATACCTTGTATTTGATGCTGCATTTGGTTCTGAGAGGGTTGGAAGCATGGACACTGAAATGGTGGAAGAATTTTTTAGGGCGGTATCGGTAAATGCGGGAATGAACCTGCATGTGAAGCTATTGTATGGTTCGAATTCCCACCATATCATTGAGGCCATGTTCAAGGCATTCGGCAGGGCATTAGATGAAGCTGCAGGGGTTGATAATCGTATTCACGGGGTTATGTCTACAAAAGGGATTATATGAAAAGTTTAATTAAACTTTCATTAAATAAATTTATATTAAAAGTGATTTTTGTGAATTTAAGGAGGAAAATAGCAATGTTAATAAATGATACAGATTTTATAAAGCGTCCGCTGCACATTAAAGGAAAGGTTAGAAACGTGTACGATTTGGGGGATAAGCTCCTGATAGTAGTAACTGACAGAATATCTGCCTTTGATGTGGTTTTTCCAAATCTTATTCCTAATAAGGGAAAGGTTTTGAACAGTATATCAGAGTTTTGGTTTGATTATACTAAGGACGTAATTGACAACCATGTTATAACGACAGATGTAAGCCAATATCCTGAAGAGTTTTCACAGTTTAAAGAAGAGCTTCAGGGAAGATCTATGCTTGTTAAAAAGATAAAAATGGTTGAGGCTGAATGTATCGTAAGAGGATATCTTGAGGGGTCAGGGCTCAAGGATTATCAAAAGACAGGCACAATATGCGGACTTAAGCTTCCGGCAGGATTGAAGCAGGCAGAGAAGCTCCCTGAGCCAATATTTACACCATCAACAAAGGCTGCTGAAGGACATGATGAAAATGTAAGCTTCCAGGTTCTAGAGAATACGATAGGCAGTGAACTGGCAAACAAATTGAAGGAAATAAGTCTGGCACTTTATATAAAGGCAAGCAAGCATGCGGAAAGCAGAGGACTGATCCTTGCAGATACCAAGTTTGAGTTTGGAATATTGGACGGTAAACTGGTTATTGGTGATGAAATGTTTACTCCTGACTCATCAAGGTTCTGGGCAATGGATGAATATGAACCCGGAAGACCTCAAAAAAGCTTTGACAAGCAGTACCTGAGGGAGTATCTTGAAGCATCCAATTGGAACAAACAGCCTCCAGCACCGGTACTGCCAGAAGATGTTGTTAAAAAGACAGAAGCAAAATATATAGAGGCATATGAGCGTATTACTGGTAAGAAGCTGGATTAGGAGTGATGATCTTTGATCGCGATAATTGATTACGGTGTAGGGAATCTGAGAAGTGTTGAAAAAGCATTCTCCTTTATTGGTTGTGAAGCAAGTATATCTTCAGATCCGGAGTTTGTAATGCAAGCTGACGGAGTTGTTCTGCCAGGTGTAGGTGCATATTCCGATGCAATGGATAACCTTAAAAAGGCAGGAATGGTTGACGTAGTAAAAAATGTTATTGCGGATAACAAGCCGTTTCTTGGTATATGCCTTGGTATGCAGCTTCTTTTTGATTACAGCGAAGAAGGTGGAAATGTATCGGGACTTGGCATATTTAAAGGGACAATCAAACAGCTTCCGCTGGATATGGACCTTAAAGTTCCCCATATGGGATGGAATTCCATTAAGTCATCAAAGGATTGCCCTTTGTTCACAAACCTGCCTGACAGCCCCTATGTTTACTTTGTGCACTCATATTATCTGGATGCGGAAAATAAAGATATGGTAATAGCAAAAACCAACTATGGTATAGAGTTTGATGTTGCAATCGGCAAGGGAAATGTTTTTGCCACCCAATTTCATCCTGAAAAGAGCGGTGAAGTAGGGCTTAATATTTTGAAAAATTTTAAGAATTTATTAAAATCAAATATTTAATTTACTTATGAAACAATGAAAAGTATTTTAAATCGGTATTAATTCAGGAGGAATCTAAATGAAAATTTATCCGGCTATTGATGTTAAAGACGGAAGATGCGTAAGGCTGGTCCAGGGGAAATTCAATGATGTTACTGTTTATTCCGACAATCCGGTGGACATGGCATTAAAATGGGAGAGCCTTGGGGCAGAGTATCTTCATGTTGTTGATCTGGACGGAGCTAGGGTTGGTGAACCCGTAAACACCGCAGTAATAAGCGAAATGGCGGTTAAGCTCGGCATTCCTGTGCAATTGGGCGGTGGAATCCGTTCCATCGAAATGATTGAAATTCTTCTTTGTAAAGGCATACAGAGAGTCATATTGGGTACATCTGCCGTTAATGACCAGGAGCTTGTTAAAAATGCCGTAAAGACCTTTGATAACAACCTTGTTATAGGTATCGATGCCAAAGACGGATTTGTTGCAATTGAAGGTTGGGCTAAGACCAGCAGCTTCACTGCCATTGGATTTGCTAAAAAGATGGAAGAGCTTGGTGCCAAGACTATTATTTATACAGATATCGATACTGACGGAATGCTGTCGGGGCCAAATCTTAAAGCAATGGAAGAAATGGTTAAGGCAGTAGACATAGAAATCATCGCTTCTGGTGGAGTCAGCAGCATTGAGGACATAAAAAACCTTAAAAATGTTGGTGTTTCAGGAGCAATTATCGGAAAAGCATTATATACGGGAAATATAGATTTGGCTGAGGCAATAAAAGTAGCCAAATAAAAAGAGGTTGGTTGATTATGCTGACAAAAAGGATTATACCCTGTCTTGATGTTCATGCAGGGAGAGTTGTAAAAGGTGTTAATTTTGTTAATATAAAGGATGCGGGGGACCCCGTTGAGATAGCAGCTATATATGATAAGGCTGGGGCAGATGAGCTTACTTTTCTCGATATCACAGCATCAAGCGATGCAAGAAGCATTATTCTTGATGTTGTAAGGAGAGTGGCTGAGCAGGTGTTTATTCCATTTACTGTTGGTGGGGGAATAAGATCGGTTGACGATTTCAGGGAAATTCTTCTTGCGGGTGCCGACAAGATATCGGTAAACTCTGCAGCCCTAAAAAGGCCTGACCTTATATCGGAGGCTGCCTGGAGGTTTGGAAGCCAGTGTGTGGTAGTAGCAATAGACGCAAAGAAGAATGGGGAGAGAAACAGCTGGGATGTATACCTTAACGGCGGCAGGGTGAATACCGGGAAGGATGCAATCCAGTGGGCCATTGAGGCTGAAAAGCTGGGTGCAGGCGAAATTCTTCTTACCAGCATGGACTGTGACGGAACAAAAGCTGGATATGACATTGAGCTTACAAGAAAAATATCTGAAAATGTCAAAATTCCTGTTATCGCATCCGGTGGTGCAGGCACTATGGAGCATTTTTATGAAGCTTTGACGGATGGCAAGGCCGATGCAGTATTGGCAGCATCCCTGTTCCATTTCAGGGAAATGGAGATATGTGATCTTAAGAGCTACTTAAGAGAGCGGGGCATTGAGGTTCGGAAAGAATAAATAAAATTTAGTACTAACGAAGATGGTATTAAAAATAGTATTTAAAAATCAATATTAATTGTTTTAAGGGGTCGTCTAATATGGATTATTTAGTAACAAACTTAAAGTTTGACAGTAATGGCCTGATTCCTGTAATAACTCAGGACTGTAAGACAAATGAGGTCCTAATGCTTGCGTACATGAATAAGGAAGCTTATGAAAAAACAGTCGAAACGAAGAAGGTTCACTATTGGAGCAGGAGCAGAAGCAAGCTTTGGCTAAAGGGTGAAACATCCGGCCATTACCAGTATGTCAAGTCAATATGTATTGATTGTGACAATGATACACTTCTCATTAAAGTGGAGCAGGTTGATGCAGCATGCCATACAGGCCACTATACATGCTTCTACAGGGATATGAATGAGGATGGAAGCATTAAAGAAAATTCCGATGCAGAAAATAATACTGTCGATAAAGCTGCAATTCTTCAAGAGGTTTACAATGTAATTGCAGATAGAAGAGTAAACCCCAAGGAAGGGTCATACACAAACTATCTCTTTGATAAGGGGATTGACAAGATACTTAAGAAGGTTGGGGAAGAAACGGCTGAGGTTATTATCGCCTCTAAGAATAAGGCTGCCGGTGAGATTAGATATGAAATTGCCGACCTTATCTATCATTTATTCGTTCTGATGGTGGAGAGGGACGTGAAACTGGAAGATATTTACGATGAATTAAAGGGAAGACGGTAGGTCTGATCTAAATTAAAATAGGGCTGTTGCAAAGGGCACTTAATCACATCATATTGTGCAGATTTGAAAATATAAGGCACATTATAGAGCGGTTAAAAGCCATTTTGTAACGGCTCTAGTTTTTTGGCATCCTCGGACTCTACTGCATCATCCTACTCGAATAAAATCATCAGGCAAGAGATACCTTTAAAAGCTTTATATTAAATCCAAAAATATTATAAAAGAGATACTTAACTCAATTACTTTTCCAAATCATCAAGATAACCAAGCTTTTCTATAGTTACCTGTCTTGAACAGTCTTTTTGCCAAGCCACTCATAATAAAAATACATGGAATACCGAGAAAATTGATAAAATATAATGTATTACAAATATAAATTTGAATAAACCATGATAATTGGTTGAATTTGAGCTTATTTCCCAAATGAAATATTTGCGTATAAATTGGATATTATATAATATAGTATTAGCACTCGCTAGTGGTGAGTGCTAATAAAATAACAGCAAGGAGGTTATACCTTATGAGAATAAAACCTTTAGGTGAAAGAGTAGTAATTAAAATGTTGGAAAGTGAAGAAACAACAAAGAGTGGAATAGTTTTGCCAGGAAGTGCAAAGGAAAAACCACAGGTAGCAGAAATTGTTGCTGTAGGACCTGGTGCTATTGTTGAAGGTAAGGAAATAAAAATGGAAGTTAAGGTTGGAGACAAGGTACTTATAAGCAAGTATGCTGGAACTGAAGTTAAGTTTGACGGTCAGGAATACACAATATTGAAGCAGAGTGACATATTAGCTGTTGTTGAATAACCTGATAAACTTCAAATAATTTAATCAAGATTCAAAAAAGGAGGCTATACTAATGGCGAAAGATATCAAATTTGGTGAAGAAGCTAGACGTGCGTTAGAAAGTGGCGTTAATCAGCTTGCAGATACAGTAAAGATTACACTTGGTCCAAAAGGAAGAAATGTAGTTCTTGATAAAAAGTTCGGTGCACCGCTTATCACTAACGACGGTGTTACAATAGCAAAAGAAATCGAGTTGGAAGACAGATTTGAAAACATGGGAGCACAGCTTGTTAAAGAAGTTGCTACCAAGACAAACGATGTTGCCGGCGACGGAACAACTACTGCTACATTGCTTGCTCAGGCTATCATAAGAGAAGGACTTAAGAACGTTGCTGCCGGTGCGAACCCAATGATACTTAAGAAAGGTATTTCTAAAGCAGTTGATGCAGCTGTTGAAGGAATTATACAAAACAGCCAGAAGATTAAAGGCAAGGAAGATATCGCTAGGGTTGCTTCCATATCAGCTAATGACGATGTTATAGGTACACTTATTGCTGATGCAATGGAAAAAGTAACTAATGACGGAGTTATTACTGTTGAAGAATCCAAAACAATGGGAACTAACCTTGAAGTTGTTGAAGGTATGCAGTTTGACAGAGGTTATGTTTCACCATATATGGTGACAGACACTGAAAAGATGGAAGCTGTTTTGGACGATCCATATATATTGATCACTGACAAGAAGATAACAAATATCCAGGATGTATTACCTCTTTTAGAGCAGATAGTACAGCAGGGCAAAAAGCTTGTTATCATAGCTGAAGATGTTGAAGGCGAAGCACTAGCAACATTATTGGTTAACAAATTAAGAGGAACATTTACTTGTGTTGCTGTTAAGGCACCAGGTTTTGGTGATAGAAGAAAGGCTATGCTCCAGGATATAGCAATACTCACAGGCGGTGAGGTTATAACTGAAGATTTGGGCCTTGATATAAAAGAAACTACTGTTTCACAGCTTGGTAGAGCAAGACAGGTTAAAATACAGAAAGAGAATACCATTATCGTTGATGGTGCAGGAAGCCAAGATGAAATTAAAAAGAGAGTTGCTTCAATTAAAGCTCAGATAGAAGAAACTACTTCTGACTTTGATAGGGAAAAACTCCAGGAAAGACTTGCAAAATTGGCTGGTGGAGTTGCTGTTATCCAGGTTGGTGCTGCAACAGAAACCGAAATGAAAGAAAAGAAATTAAGAATTGAAGATGCACTTGCTGCAACTAAAGCAGCTGTGGAAGAAGGTATTGTTGCTGGTGGCGGTACTGCACTCATCAACGCTATTCCAAACGTAGCTAAGCTTCTTGAAGGAAGTGTAGGAGACGAAAAGACAGGTATTCAGATCATATTGAGATCACTCGAAGAGCCTGTTAGACAAATAGCTGCAAATGCAGGACTTGAAGGTTCTGTAATCGTTGATAAGATTAAGAACAGCAATACAGGCATTGGTTTTGATGCACTTAATGAAAAGTATGTTAACATGATTGAATCAGGAATAGTTGACCCAGCTAAGGTTACAAGATCTGCATTGCAAAATGCTGCTTCAGTAGCTTCTATGGTTCTTACTACTGAAAGCATTGTTGCAGATAAGCCTGAAAAGGAAGCTCCAATGCCAGGTGGAGGAATGCCAGGCGGAATGGGCGGAATGTATTAATATCTAATTAATAATGCTCTTCCTGAAATTTTATATTCAGCCCCATGATTATTTATAATCATGGGGCTTGTTAATTAAATTCAATTACTCACGACAACATTAAGGTTGACAAAATCTACTCTTATACAAGATTAAAACCCAGCTTTACTGCCGTTTCAGAGTCCAAATAGCCATCCTGATGCATACACCATACCTTTCTTCTTAATTCGTCAGGTATTATATCCTTAAGCTTATTAATGGATAAATGAGCGTTTTTATCATAATCAATCCCACATGTATCCTGATAAAGAATATCAAGGCTGCCGTTTTTAAGAAGGGATAGAACTTCATCAGGAATGCTGTTGGCGTCCCCGCTGTAATATATCCTTTTGTTATCCGCTTCCATTATAAAGCCGAATGCAGGTATGGTCTCTACATGAGGAACCTTTATAAATTTGAGCTTTATTTCACCAAGAGAGCTGTCTTTTATAGTTGCTTCCATGTCGCTTACCAGGCTGCACATCTCATTTCTAACTCCAATAACCTTAAAATAACCTTCCATGAGCTTTCTGTCAGGGAAATACACCATAGGTTTTATTTGATTATAATAAAACGGATAAAAAATAATTTCTCCCAAGCTTCCACAGTGGTCGGGATGGGTATGGGTTATGACTATGTGAAGGTTCTTCAGACCATTAAACAAATCAAGCTCCTGAAGCTTGTGGAATACAGTTCCGCCTGCATCAATTAAAAGCATGCTGTTGTCCTTTTGTATATAGCAGCTGTTATTTCCGAGCTTAGTGTTAAAGGCACTGCCTTTTCCAAGAAAATTAAGCATTATGTTCACCTCACTTTTCGTATAGACTTAATTTTACATTTATATAAAAAACATTTCAAGGATGAGACCGTTATGTAATTTGCGGCTCGTAAATATTATTACAAAACATATAAAAATATATTTATTAAAATAATTCATAATTTCACTTCACATAACATAAAAATAGGTTTAAAATAGATTATTATATGAAAACCAAAAGTGTTAACAAATTTAAATACCTGTCTATAGGAGAATAAAAATGGACATATTTATGGAGAAACTGATTAGAAGAAAGAGGACCCCACGAGACTATCTTATTGTTGCAACAGTGATTTATATATCTCTGGGAATTAATTTCATTGCGTTGATGGTACCGCTCATAAGGGTATTTACTGTAGCATTGGCAGTATACAGCATATATTTTGCAATTAAACGGACTTATGTTGAGTATGAATATTCACTAACAAACAGTGAGCTGGAGATTGACAAGATTGTGGCAAAGAGAAATCGATCAAGGCTTTTTACTGCCAATTGTAAGGATTTCGAGATGTTCGGAAGGACAGACCATAGCAAATACAATGATGTTAAGACAATAGAAAAAAAGATAACTGCCATAGTATCAAAGGAATCAAAAAATATTTATTTCGCTGTTCTCCAGTTTGAAGGCACAAGGACGCTGCTGTTGTTTGAGCCTGATGAAAGAATGGTTGAATGTATAACCGGCTGTATTCCTAGAAAAGTCTTAAAGTAACGGATTAATTTCCTGGATATAAAATTTGTTACCGAATTTTAATGATTTATTCAAATACACCATGTATAATTTGTTTTATGGTGTATTTTTAATGTCTGGGTAAGGGGGGTAAACTTTTGAATAAACGATTTAAAATAATTGCAATCTTTATAATTATATTGTTGGCAGCTGCTAGTGTAGCCGTTTCTATTTACAATCTGTATTTTGCACCAAATAATATAATTGTTGAGGCCTTTGATGAAGGAAGATTGAATCTTGTTATGGGAGACAGGCTAATAGAAGATGCAAGACCTGTCATCCATAATCAGGAGGCCTTTTTGCCCTTTGATACCGTAAAAAAATATATTGACCAGTATATATTTCAGGATAAAAAGCTAAAAAAGGTCATTGCAACTACAAATGATAAAGTTGTTAGAATGAATGCAGGCAGCACCGGTGCCCTTGTCAATAACAGGCCTCTTAGCCTTAAGAGTGCGGTGTTTGAGGAGGAGGGTGAGCTTTATATACCTGTTTCCTTTCTTGATGATTTTTATAAAATTGAAGTTAATTACTTAGAGGATAAAAATGTAATAATAATAGACAGCGAAGAATTAAACTTAAAGGTGGCAGAGCCCATCAGTATAAAGGCGGCTATAAGAAAGGGCAAATCAGTAAAATTTCCTATATTTAAAAAGTTTAACATGCAAAATAAGGCAAATAACAAAATGCTTGTTTTTGATGATAGCGGAAAATGGTACAAGGTAAGATCTCAGGATGGCATAATAGGTTTTATTGAAAAGAAGTATATAAGAGTGACTGCGGAGGAAACAAAAAAGGATACTGAGCCTGTCACGGTGAAAGAAGCCTGGAAGCCTGAAGAGGGAAAAATAAACCTTGTTTGGGATGCGATATATAAGAATAACTATGAAGGATGGGAAGATGAAGACAGGATTGAGGGACTTGATGTAGTGTCACCAACCTGGTTTGAAGTGAGAGATGGAAAAGGCACTGTATTAAATAGAGCCAGTATGGTATATGTTGATTGGGCACACAAAAATAATTATAGAGTTTGGGCACATTTAAGCAATAATCTTGGAGGGCCGGACAATACAGGTGTATTTTTAAACAATACAAATGCGAGAGAAGTTGCAATAAACAAAGTTTTGGGATTTGCCGATCAGTACAAGCTGGATGGTATAAATATTGATTTCGAAGACATGAATATGATAGACAAGGATGTGTTTACCCAATTTGTAAGGGAGCTAAGTCCACTGCTGAAGGAGAAAGGGCTGGTTGTATCAATTGATATTACACCGGTAAGTGCAAGTGAAAACTGGTCGCTTTGTTATGACAGGAAGGCACTTTCGAAATCAGTGGATTATGTGATGCTTATGGCGTATGACCAGCATTGGTCTACAAGTCCGTTGGCGGGTTCGGTTGCCCAGCAGGTTTGGGTGGAAGACAGCGTAAAGAAAACATTGGATTATGTACCCAAAGAAAAATTACTTCTGGGGCTTCCATATTACACGAGAGCCTGGATCAAGGAGAGCGGCAAGAACTTAAGAAGTATTGCACTATCAATGGAAAGAGCAAAGGACATGATTAAGGAAAATAGAGCAGAAGTAAAGTGGGATGAGGAAAGCGGCCAATTTTATGCGGAATACAATAAACAAGGAACTAACTGTAAAATATGGCTGGAAAATGAACATTCCATCAATTTAAAGTCTTCTCTTATACACAAATATGAGCTTGCAGGAGCTGCAGGATGGAGAAAAGACTTTGAAATCTCTCCGGTCTGGAATGTGCTCAATAAAAATCTTAAGATGTTGGACAGCTATGAGGCATGGGTTTCTCAAAATAAAGAGAAAAAATACGTTTATAAAGATTAAATTTATAAAAGAAAAAAGGTTCATATTCAGTGAACCTTTTTTCTTTTATAGTCCCCTATATATTATAGATATATAAAACGTTTTATTTATGTCTAGGAAGGGCAACGACCAGGAAGAAGGGGTAGATATATGGATGAAATCGGGCTGGTTATAAAATGTCAGCAAGGAGATATGGAGGCTTATGAAATCCTTTTTGGAAGCTATTTTAGCAAAGCTGTCAGGTATGCCTTTTTAATTACAGGGCGTAACGATTTGGCTGAAGATATTGTTCAGGAAGCATTAATAGAATGCTATAGAGACATAAAGTCCCTTAAAAACCCTGATAAGTTCAAACCGTGGTTTTATAGGATTTTGGTAAGAACAAGTTGGAGGGTAAAGGCAAAAGAAAAAGACAGGGTGTCCATCGATGACCTTAATGCCAGTGAGTATATGAATCTAAAGGTGGACCGGAGCGAAAATTTTGACAAAATTGTGGAGCAGAGGGAATACTCAAGGCTTATAAAATGTGCACTTCACAAATTGAGCTTACCCCTAAGGACTACTATAGTACTGTATTACTATAACGATTTGTCCATAAAAGAAATAGCTCAGGTGCTCAAGTGTTTTCAAGGTACAGTAAAATCAAGGCTGCATAATGGGAGAAAACTTCTACATAAAGAGCTTGTAAAAGAAGGATATATGTATGGTGGAAAGGAGTGTGGCACAAATGCATGATAAAGAAAAGTTTGATGATCAAATCCGTAGATTATTGGATACTGAAGCTATGAACATTGAGCCCCGTAAAGAGATACTGAAAGAAGTAGAGGACAAAATAAAAAACATAAAGAAATCATCTAGACTGGAAAGCATGGCAAAGAATGTATTTCCTCTGCAACTGAACATTAAAGGTTACCTTGCGGCAGCCTTTCTGATCTTTGTTTTAGCACCTGGACTTACGCTTGTATTTTCAAAAGAAGCCAGAGTGGCGGCTGCACATGGTATTGATGCTGTTAGGAGTTGGATATATGTGATGATTAAAACGGAGGATGGATATAAGCCTGTAAAGGTAGAAGTTAATGATTCCGGAGAAATGGAAATATCATATGATTATACTGGCATGACCGATGAAGAGCTTACAAGAGAGGCTGGATTTAATATTCATATTCCGTCAGAATTATGGGGGGGCTATAAGTGTTTTCAAAAGAACAAAGGAGTAAGAAAATCAGACAATGCAACTGTGAGCTTGTCGGGCATTTATTACAGTAAGAATAATACTATTAGTTTAAGCGTTTCAAAGGATAATTATATTGATTTCCTTGAAAATAAAAAGGTAATTGATGTTAAGGGTACCAAGTTCTACTGGGGAGAAGTAGGTGCTGATGGGATATATCCAAACCATGATATGCAGCAGATTCCAGTAGGTATAAAGATAAGCCATAAGCTTTTATGGGAATATAAAGGAGCTTTTTATGAGCTTCATAGTGTGAATGAAGATATTACCTACGACAAAGCTAAATCAATAGCTGAGCATTTTATAAATAACATGGCAAAACCGTATGATGCACAAAATGATATTGGTGTTATACGATCTCAATCATATCTTCCCAAAAGTGCAACAACGGCTGAAATAGAGAAGATGGTGGGATTTAAGGTCAAAGTTCCAGAAAGTTTGCCGGGAAACTACAATATAGCTATTAAAATGATTGGAATGGATCCTTTGAATAAGAGCTGTAAGATGTTTCAGGGAGAGTATAGTGCTGGGGACAAAACATTGAGCCTAATAATAACAGAAGCTGACTGGCCTGTTAAGGAATATGACAGAATCAAAGATGTTAAAGATGACTCTACGATTGTATCGGTAGAAGGAATAGAATGCCATTGGACTTATAACGATGATGTCCACATTTTGGGTTGGATGGATAACGGCGTGTACTACAGCATTAGCTATGTGCGGGGGGATTTTAGCTCAATTGATGAAGCCATTACAATAGCTAAATCCATAGTCATGAACAAATAATAAAACAGTTTCCTTTGGATTATATTGTATTAATCTACGGTATTTGGACAAAATAACTTAGGATTAAAATGATGATTGTAAAACAATTAAGACAATAGATTCAAAAGGAGAAATGGCATTGGAGATTATAAAGGAGCAGTCTGAAGTTAGGCAATATAATGGTAAGCTGGACTTTAAGAATATTCCGGAGTTGAAGCAGGTTGAGGCTGATTTGATTAAGGTTGTGTCGGACAGCTGCGGTACTATCAGGAATATGTGTACGCACATTTTAGAAGCAGGAGGAAAGAGAATAAGGCCGCTGCTGGTAATTTACAGTGGCCTTGTTTATGGAGAAAATTCACCTGAGCTTTTGCAAACTGCCGTAGCATCGGAGTTAATTCATATGGCATCCCTTATCCATGATGATATTGTAGACAATTCGGCACTTAGGAGGAACAGACCGTCCATAAACAGCTTATGGGGTAATAACTTTGCCGTATTAGGCGGTGACTATTTGTTTGCAAAGGCTTTTGGTATTCTTGCTTCAAGGAGATTAACCAGTGGTATGGAGTATATGGTAGAGGCCATACAGAGCATGTGTGTAGGAGAGATTATACAGGCAGAGGACAGATTTAATTGTGAATGCACCCTTGAGAAATACTATGAAAAAATAGCTTGCAAAACTGCAATACTATTAAAGTGCTGCTGTCAAGCGGGAGCAGCGGCTCAAAACGCTGCAGCGGAAGAGATAGATCTTATAGGTGAGTATGGATTAAATCTTGGTCTTGCGTTTCAAATTACTGATGACATTTTGGATTTATGCGGCTCAAGTGAACTGACGGGAAAACCAAAAAGAGAAGACCTAAGGCAGGGGATTATATCAATGCCCATTATATATTTGCTGGGCAATAAGGCAAATGGGCAATGGGTAAAAAGTGTGATTGAGCAAAGACAGTTTGATGATGATACCATATCAAAGATCTGCTCAGCAATCACTAAAACAGGAATTATGGAAAAGTGCTATGACAGAGTAAGAGCCCATATAGACAAGGCACAAAAAAGCCTGGACAAGCTCCCGGATTCTTATCCCAAGGATATTTTATACAGGCTGGCGGATATGGTTTATGTAAGAATGAACTAAAGGGAGAATGAAAAATTACTTGTTAAATAGCACCTGAAAGCCTTAGTACTTTGCATACTTTATGGTAAAAATAAGTGTTTGTTCTCCCGGAGTTTCTCAGTATGGATTTACTTGTAAATCTGTTAAAACCTTTATATGCTTTCGGATCTGACAAATACATTGCCAAAAGGCCTTTGACTATGGTTGTGTGAAATTCAGGGTATTTGAGGCCTGCACAAGCGTTAAGGGAGCTGTCTGTGAAATACATAAGCCTTTTTTCACATTCCTTTTGATCGTTATAGTAGCTTGTAAAATTTAATTCATTAGTTTCGATATCTTCTGCGTAATCTATATAGTAGTCAAGAAGTATATGCAGGCCGTTTATCCATGGGAAATATGCTTTTTCGTTGCTCCTAACATCCTCTTTAGTCAGGTGCCTGTCCCATGCAGAAGCAAAATGAAGGAAAATATTAAGGGTTGACCCAGTGGCGGCTGAGAATTCCCAGGTACTGATTTCTTTATATTGTGGGAGATATCCAATAGACCATGACTGCAGCTTTTTCTCACGGGTATTTACTGACAGATGCTTTAGGGACTGAAGGTCCGAATACAATTCTACCTGCTTTTTTAAGGGCTCTTTTATAAGATCATAGGAGGGAAGCTTGGCTATCTGCTTTTTGCATCGGTCAACCAGTGCATTTAGGTAGCCGTTATCCTCCTTGTAAGGATAAAACCTATAGTAATCGGAGTTTTTACTGCCTAGAGTAACAGCATCCTGCATTGCATAATGGAGCTGGCGAAATGCCTTTTCATCATATATACCTGCACTGTCGCACAGATTATCAAGGTAGTCGCTTATGGTCTGGAAGCTTACGATAAATTTTACGGTTTCGTCCATGTGGGCTTTTGGATACAATGCATACACCGACCCACCCTGAGCGTGGAATTTTTTTTTCTGAATGCTTCTTAATGCAAGGTCTGAAAGTATTCTATCTTTTGAATTGATGCATAAGCCGGCTATTTTGTGAAGCTCCTTGTTGACTAGGGGGAAAACCCTATAAACGTAGCGTGTAATGAGCTTTGTGCCGC
Organism: Pseudobacteroides sp.; assembly: GCF_036567765.1. NCBI lineage: Bacteria > Bacillati > Bacillota > Clostridia > Eubacteriales > Oscillospiraceae > Pseudobacteroides > Pseudobacteroides sp. The sequence continues at coordinate 70,565 of NZ_DATCTU010000122.1, read as the reverse complement.
TAATATATTTTTGATCCAAAAAAACTGCCCCTCTCATGTAAGAATTATATAGCTTTTAATGCATATGTAGCTTGAAAAATTCATTTTAAATAGGTATAGTATTATTATTGGTTATAGGAGACAATATTATAAAAATTTATTATAAAGATGAAAAATTCTAGCAGGAGGAATAACATGTCCAATAAAACATTTTACATTACCACACCCATATACTACCCGAGTGATAAACTGCATATCGGCCATTCCTATACAACGGTTGCGGCTGATACAACTTCAAGATATAAGAGGCTGAGAGGCTATGATGTAATGTTTCTGACAGGGACAGATGAGCATGGGCAGAAGATACAGAGAAAAGCAGAGGACAAAGGCGTTACACCAAAGGAATATGTTGATGAAATAGTTAGTGGGATTAAGGATTTATGGAAGCTGATGAAGATCACCAATGATAAGTTCATCAGAACCACAGATAAGTATCATGAAGAAGTTGTACAAAAAGTATTCAAGAAACTCTATGATCAGGGCGATATTTATAAGAGTGAATATGAGGGATGGTACTGCACACCATGCGAATCCTTCTGGACAAAGACTCAATTGGCAGATGGAAAGTGTCCCGACTGCGGAAGGGAAGTAGAGCTTACAAAGGAAGAATCCTACTTCTTCAAACTTTCAAAATATCAGGACAGACTGATAAAGCATATTGAAGAGAACCCCGATTTCATCCAGCCTGTATCAAGAAGGAATGAGATGCTTAATAACTTTTTAAGGCCTGGACTGGAAGACTTGGCAGTATCAAGGACAACATTTACATGGGGTGTGCCTGTAAGCTTCGATGACAAGCATGTGGTTTATGTTTGGATAGATGCACTTTCAAATTACATAACCGCATTGGGATATTTGACGGATAATGATGAAAACTATAAAAAATACTGGCCTGCAGATGTGCACCTTGTTGGTAAGGAAATCGTTCGCTTCCATACAATAATATGGCCTGCAATGCTGATGGCACTTGGAGAGCCATTGCCCAAACAAATATACGGACATGGATGGCTCTTATTGGAGGGCGGGAAGATGTCCAAATCCAAGGGAAATGTTGTAGATCCTGTGGTGCTCATTGAAAAGTACGGCTTGGATGCAATCAGGTATTTTCTGTTAAGAGAAGTGCCGTTTGGCTCTGATGGTGTATTCTCAAATGAGGCACTTATAAATAGGATAAATTCCGATTTGGCTAATGACCTAGGGAATCTTGTAAGCAGGACAGTGGCAATGATAGATAAGTACTTTGGAGGAGTAATGCCTTCTGAGTATCAGGATGGTGAATTTGACGAAGACCTTAAGGGCACTGTTATGGCTACACCTGAAAAGGTTGAGGAGCTTTTGGATAAGCTGCAGTACAATACAGCCCTAACAGAAATTTGGAAAACCATTTCCAGGGTTAACAAGTATATAGACGAGACCATGCCTTGGGTTTTAGCAAAGGACGAAGCAAACAATAAGAGACTTGCTGCGGTAATGTACAATCTGGCGGAGAGCTTGAGGATAATTTCAGTTCTGATACAGCCGTTTATGCCTGAGACACCTGAAAAGATATGGAACCAACTGGGTATAATGGGCAGTACCCACATATTGGATTGGGATAGTTCAAAAACTTGGGGTAAGTACCCTGGAGGGACTAAAGTAAATAAGGGAGATGTAATTTTTCCAAGAATAGATATTAAAAAAGAGCTTGAAGAATTGGAAAAAATGGCAGCAACAAACACTGAATCAAAAAGTGACGAAAAGGCTCCTGATGAAAATAGCTACATTACTATAGACGATTTTGCAAAGGTGGACTTGAGGGTTGCAAAGGTTTTAAAAGCAGAAAGGGTTGAAGGGGCAGATAAGCTCCTCAAACTGAAGCTTGAAATGGGAGAGGAAGTAAGGCAAGTGGTATCGGGTATTGCCAAACACTATTCACCTGATGAAATGGTAGGCAAGTATGTAATTCTTGTTGCAAACCTAAAACCTGTTAAACTTAGGGGGATTGAGTCCCAAGGTATGATACTTGCGGCCTCAGATGACAAGTCACTGGTTTTGGCTGCTATAGATAAGGAAATCGGTAGCGGTGCCAAGGTAAAATAAATCTAAACGAGGTAGATATGCTTTTTGACTCCCATGCACATTATGATGACGAGAAATTTCAGGATGATAGAGACGATATTATAAAGAAAGCTTACGAAGAGGGAGTATCATATATTTTAAACGCAGCTTCCGATATTGATACTTCCCTTACAAGCATGGACCTGGCCCAAAAATTTGACTTTGTATATGCAGCTGTTGGCGTTCATCCACACAGTGCAAGTACTATGGATGAAAGCACAATAGCACGGATTACTGAGATGGTCAGGAGCCCTAAAGTCGTCGCTATTGGTGAAATCGGTCTTGATTACTATTATGATTACAGTCCTAAGGATGTACAGAAGTATTGGTTTAAAAGGCAGTTGGAGCTTGCGATAGAGCTTTCGATGCCTGTAATAATTCATGACAGGGATGCTCACGAAGATATAATTAATATTATGAAAGAAAGTAAGATCTCACAGGTCGGAGGGGTTATGCACTGCTTTTCCGGAAGCAGGGAAATGGCTAAAATACTCCTTGACATGGGATTTTTCTTATCTTTCGGTGGGCCTGTTACCTTCAAGAATGCAAAGAAAGCCATAGATGTTTTGCAATATGTCCCGATGGATAGAATGCTGATAGAGACTGACAGTCCTTATCTCAGCCCTGAGCCGCTTCGTGGAAAACGAAATGATTCAAGAAATGTTCGTCTTGTTGCCGAAAAGATAGCAGAAATTAAAGGTCTTGATTTTGAGACTATAGCATCTGAGACACTTAATAATGCAAGACGGCTATTTGGTATATAATGTAGTTAATGAGGGTAATTATACCGGGGGTGGGCTATGAAAAAGTTTGTTTTGATTCTGGTTAGTGGTCTGATACTTACCATATTTGTTTTGTTTAACTATTTTCTTTGGGTAAGCGGGGAAGAGGTTGAAAGGTATAAAGAGCAGGTAGAATCTTTAAAGGAAGACCAAGCGGTAGATAAGAATGCTCGAGAGAGCGAATATAATAATTTTATGCTTCAGCTGTCCCAAAGAAATGAAACCATAGAAAATTTAAGCAAACAGGTTAATACTCTTAAGGATAATACTTCAAAGGCAGAGCAGGATAAGCAGTTACAAGTGGCAGAAATTGAGGAGCGGAACCATGTAATTAGAAAGCTTCTTCTGCAATCTGATTTAACTGATATGAAGGATGTTGTAAAGAGATGGACGGAGGCTATAGACAGCGGCAAGTATGACGATGCATTCAAGTTGCAGTATCCGCGAAGGCCAACTCAGGAAGAAGCAAAAACGCTATCTGATTTTTCAGAAAGTTTTAAGAATAAAATCCAATCATTTAAATGGAAATCCATAGATTTATATAATGGAGAACTGCCTTCAGACTTAAAAGGAAGTATAGTATTGGAAGCACATATAGAAGTAAAGAAGGTACCTGATGCAATTAGTGTTAAGTTTTCAGATGGTATCAATAAGAGATACTTTATTATAGGACTGTACGAGGATAACTGGATAATTTCCGATATAAAAGATGTTTTGTAAAAATATCTTTACATAATAATTCATCACCAATTTATACACTGGTCATATAATGGTAATGAAAACATTCATGTGTATTTTGGAGGAATTATACAATGAGTAAGGATATGAAGGAAAATAAAGATAAGGGCATGAAGAGTGAAATGCCTGTCCATAATGAAGGCTGTAAAGATTGTATGCATAATCATGAGATGCCAATGGATATGCAGATGCCAATGGATATGCAGATGCCGATGGATATGCAGATGCCGATGAATATGCAGATGCCAATGGATATGCAAATGCCGATGAATATGCAGATGCCAATGATGTGCTGTCCAATTTTAATGAATATGCAATGTCCGATGTTAAATGATATTGGCCTAATGGGCCAACCAAATATGGGTATGTATCCTATGAATCAAATGCCGATTAACAATATGCCGATGAATCAGCTGCCAATGAGCAATATGCCGATGAATCAAATGCCAATGAACCAGCTGCCGATAAGCAATATGCCGATGAATCAAATGCCATTAAACAATATGCCTATAGGTCAAATTCCTATGGAGCAGTTTCCGGCCAATCAACCTCAAGTAAGTCCATATATGAACCCAAATCTCAGCCCTGTAGTAAGTCCGAATATGATGAATTATGGTGCAGATGTATCACCAAATATGTATGGGACATATGCACAGTTCTAGAGTTAATCTAATCAAGCAAAGGCTAATAAATGAAGCGACACCATCATAATCCAATTTAAATATGTCAATGTATATGTATAATTTCAGTCTATATGGGTATAATAGTATCAGGCGGTAAAAAATGGACTAAAATTTGACAAAATAAGCGTATTGAATTAAAATATTTAAGTCCCTTATTAATATTTTAACAGGAGGTGATCTCATGTTACCGCTTGCGAGAAATATTAAAAGGTATTTTTCATGGAACAAGTTTACAATTGGATTATTAGCTGTTGTGATCTCTGTATTGGCCGGAGTCGGGTTATACTTCAATATGAAAAAAGAAGTAATAATCTATGATGATGGAAGGAAAATCGTAATAAAGACTATAAAATCTACAGTAGGCGATGCTCTGGACCAGGTTGGCATAAAGTTGAGCCCCGACGATTATACCAATGTGAAGCCGGAGACCAAATTACAAAAGAAAAGCATAAATGAAATACATATAAAAAGAGCTGTACCAATTAATGTAGTAGTTGGCGGACGGCAGCAAAAATTTATGACTACTGCCCAAACCGTTAAAGATGCTCTTGCAAAAAAGTCCATATCTGTTAATGCTATGGATAAGGTTGAAGGAGCAAAGCTAAATGATAAGATAACGAAGGATATGAAGTTCAGTATTGTAAGAGTAAAAGAAGAGATCGTAAGTGAGGAAATACCTATTCCGTATAAGACAATCAGCAAGGATAACCCAAAACTCAAACATGGAATTAAAAGATCTGTGAGAGAGGGCAGCGAAGGTAAGAAAGAAAAGATTTACAAAGTGGTTACAGAGGATGGAAAGGAAGTTCAAAGGACTCTTCTTAAGGAAAGTGTAGCACTTAATCCTGTAGACAAAATTGTTGAACATGGGACTGCGTTAGGCTACAAGACATCTAGGGGAGATTTTTTAAGATATGAGAAGGTTCTTAATATGAGGGCTACTGCGTATACTGCTTCATATGCAGATACGGGTAAACATCCGGGCCATCCTGAGTTTGGTATTACTTATACGGGAGTAAGAGCAAGAAAAGGAATAATAGCAGTAGATCCCAGGGTTATACCCCTAGGTACCAAGGTATACGTAGAGGTTGCAGGTAATACTCCGGATTACGGGTATGCGGTTGCAGCCGATATAGGAAGTGCAATAAAAGGCGACCTCATTGATTTGTATTTTGATAGTCAATCGTATGTTAATAAGTGGGGTTGTAAAAGAGTTAAAGTTTATATATTATCGGAGTAGTCAAATTTTAGAAGTAGTCAAAGAAAGGATAACAGAATAAGAAGCTTTTATTTCATTTAACATAAGAGGTGTTCTAAAGTAAATAGAAAGTTTGTTATCTGTTAATAAATAAGGGACAAAAATTTGGACGGTTATTCGGATACCTGAAAGGATTCGGATAACCGTTACTTTTAAATTTAACGGGGAAAATAATAATGCGACAAATAACAAAAGAATTGATTAATAAATATGACATACGGCTTACCAAGTCTTTAGGGCAGAATTTTCTAGTTGATGACAATATAATTGATAAGATTGTAAATTCGGGGGATATAAACGAAAAGGATATTGTTATTGAAGTGGGGCCGGGAATAGGCAACATGACGAGGAAGCTAGCAGCAAAAGCAGGCAGGCTTATAGCGGTTGAGATAGACCGGCATCTTATTCCGGCTTTGGAAGAGGTGTTTAAGGACTATCCAAATTCAACACTCATTAATAAAGATATTTTAAAAACCTCACTGGAAGAGGCTATTAAAGAGGAAAAAGAGAAAGCACCGGAAACGGAATGTGTAAAGATAGTTGCCAACTTACCTTATTACATAACAACTCCGATAATAATGAAGTTTTTAGAAGAGAATCCAGGTATAGATACCATGGTCTTTATGATACAAAAGGAGGTTGCAGAGAGGATTGTCGCATCTCCCGGAGGCAAGGATTACGGTGCCCTTTCGGTAGCGGTTCAGTATTATTCAAAGCCTGAAAGGCTTTTTGATGTATCACCTCACTGCTTTATCCCAAAACCTGATGTGGATTCTACTGTGATAAGAATGAAGGTGCTTAAGGAGCCCGCTGTCAAACTGCTGGACAAGGATGTTTTCTTTAAAACTGTTAAGGCATCCTTCGGACAAAGAAGAAAAACCCTTTTGAATGCATTGGCAAACTCCAACAAATTCGCCTGCAGCAAGGAGGAAATCCGGCAAATACTGATGGATCTTGGTGTTGATGAAAATGCCCGTGGTGAAACATTAACAATCAATCAGTTTGCACAAATATCCAATAGATTTGCTGAGTAAAAATTAATTTGGTGTAGGATTTTTAAGTATATCGTTTTATTTTTCATGTACCTTTCATATATATATTATTAGAATAATAGGAGAATATTGAGAGGCATAGCATGAATAAAGAGTACAAGTTTGGAAGAATGTTTTTAATCCTTAAGCGGGATGATGAAGGATTTGGGTTGGCGAAGGATCCGACCGGTTATGTGAAGATTGAAGTAACAGATGGTAAGGGGAAGCTTTTTGCTCATATTGAGAATTTAAACGATAAACAAGAAAAGACAGTGTTTAAATTATACCTTATTGCATGCAATAAGGAGCAGTTCAACCCGGTCTGTGTAGGTATATTGCCGCTAAAGGAAGGTAAAGGTGAGCTCTCTTGGAAGTTTGATGCATCAAATGTGGGTTCCACCGGGAGATCTATGGATAAATTTAATGTTGTAGCGGTTGCTGCAACTGAGGTGCAAAGAAGAAACAGCATGGCTTTTCCCCTTGTTGCTTTTAAAGGGGCGGAAGTTTCATGGAAAGACAAGTTGAAAGAAACGCTTTACCCTAAAGTTTTCGTGGACTATCAAAACAGTGGAGATATTGAAAACATAAAAGCGGAAAACTTAAAATCACAAAATCTGGAACCAGAAAACATTGGGACAGAAAACATTGAATCAGAAAACGTTGAGACAGAAAATAATGAGACGGAAAATAGTGAGGTAGAGAACACTGGAATAGAAAACATTGAGGCAGAAAACACTGGAACAGATAACATTGAATCAGAAAACATTTGGGCAGAAAACATTGAGACGGAAAATAATGAGGCAGAAAACATTGAGACAGAAAATATCGTGACAGAAAATATTGAGGCAGAAAGCATTGAACAAGATAACATAGAAGCTGAAAATATGGTAGTTGAGTCCCCTAAAGTTCAAGAGGTGGAGGAAGAAAATATACATATTAAGGTTGGGGAAGATACGCAGGAAGGTATAAACGCTAAGTTTGCAGCTCAAGAAAACAGCACATGGAAAAATAGTGAACCCTGCAGTAATGTTAACAATTGTATGAATTGTGAAAATAATCGATTCAATAAATTCAATTTTGACACAAGGAGCACCGGTATAGACACACATAAATTAAAAGAATTGTTTAATAAAAATTTTGAGGTAGCCAATCCCTTTAAAAACGGGTGCAGAATATATAAATGGTGGAATGTCAATAACCCTGTTGTTCTAAATAATATATTCTATCAGAGTAATTTAAGAAACCCGTTTTTATTTAATCCAAAGGTTCTATTCGCTTATTACAAGCACAGAAGCCTGATAGTAGGAATATGTAATGACATTAGCAGCGATAAGGAATATATTGTATTGGGAGTACCTGGAAATTATTCATCTGAGCAAAGACCGCTTGGCATGTTTTGCAGATGGGCACAGGAGGAAGGCGTTGAACCTAAGAATGGTGCTTTTGGTTTCTGGCTTGTTTATATTGATCCCAACTCGGGAAAAATTATTGGATAATATTAATAAAACCATTTGTGGTTTTGGGTGTCTTATAAATTATGGTGAATCTAATAGGATGCTTTATACTTAATAGAAAGTATAAGGCGTCCTATCTTTATATAAAATCTTTATTTTGCAACCTCCATTGCTTTCGTAAGAAATTGGAGTGTAGTATGTTCCATGATTTCCCATATATTAAAATAATATTGGATACCTTTTTGATTATTAATATGATAAAATGACATAGGTATAGAATTATAACACATAAGTGGTATTAATAATCAAATTAAGGTGGTTTAACATGAAATATTGGTTTATATTTTTTATACTTAACTCCATCACAGGTAATTTTATTTTAACAATCATAATACTCTTTGTGGCATACCTAATATTGGATAAAATGTTTTTCAATATTATTTCCGGATCGATTTTTGGCCCCATAAAGCGTAGAAGACGGATCAAATCATTGTTATTTGAGTTGAGGCTTAATCCCTCTAATGCAAACAATGCATTAGAATTGGGAACACTTTACTTTGAAAGCAAAAAATATACTAATGCAATTGAAATGCTTGATAAAGCATATGAAAGGATTGATAATTCTCCAAGGCTTCATGCATTTAAGGGTATGTCCCTAATGGAGCTTAGCAGAAGTGAGGCGGGAAAGGAAGAGCTTTTAAAGGCACTTAACTTGGATAGTTCGGTGATATTCGGTCTTCCTTACATTTATCTCATACGTTATGAGCTTGGTTCCGAAAAACCTGACATGGATAAGGTGGTTGAATTGGAAAAATCTGTAGCCAAATTTGCCAATACAGAAAACTTCTATCGCATGGGTAAGGTATATAGAAAAAGTGGAAATAATAAAAAAGCAGTTGAGATGTTTGATATGGCAATCAGAGAATACTCATATGTACAGAAAAAGTTCCGGAGGATTCATAGAAAGTGGGTATGGCTATCGAGACTCAACAAATTGACAATAAAAAATAAGTAAATTAAATAAAACAAATTTTCAATATAAATTGCATTAAGAGGTGACGAGATGAAAGTTCTATTTATAGGCGGTACGGGAATAATCAGTGAGGCAGTTTCAAAGCTGGCTATACAAAAGGGTATGGACTTGTACCTTCTTAACAGGGGAAACAGGCCTTTATACCTACCACAAGGAGCAAAGGTAATAAATAGTGATATAAGAGATAAAGGTACTATAAAGGAGGTTTTAAAATCTCACAGCTTTGATGTAGTTGTCGACTGGATTGCATTTACTCCTGAACATATAAGGACTGATTTGGAGCTGTTTATGGGAAATGTGGGGCAATACATATTCATAAGCTCCGCTTCGGCATATCAAAAACCGCCTACAGATTATATAATTACCGAATCCACGCCCCTTGCAAATCCATTCTGGCAGTATTCAAGAGATAAGATAGACTGTGAAGACATACTGATGGCCCAGTACCGCAACAACAGATTTCCTGTAACTATCGTGCGACCAAGCTTAACTTACGGTTTACAGATGATACCTGCTGCTTTAAACAGCTGGCAGAAGCCTTGGTCCATAGTTGATAGAATGCAAAAAGGCAAAAAGATTATTGTACATGGTGATGGAACTTCATTGTGGACAATAACTCATAACACAGACTTTGCAAAAGGGTTTACAGGCCTTATGGGTAATTCAATGGCTGTAGGTCATGCCTTTCATATTACATCGGATGAGGTGCTGACCTGGAATATGATATATGAGCTGATTGGAAAAGCAGCAGGAGTAAAGCCTGATATAATACATATAGCCTCAGATTTCATTTCAGCCGTACATCCCGAAAGCTACGGCAGCCTCTTGGGAGACAAGGCTGAAAGTGCTGTTTTTGATAACAGCAAAATAAAGAGATTTGTCCCTGATTTTAAAGCAACGGTTTCGTTTGAGACCGGTATAAAGCGGTCTGTTGAGTGGTTCTTGGAGCATTCGGAATTATGTACTTTAGATGCCGAGTGGGATGCTTCAATGGATATGATTATTAATAAATACAATACTGCATTAGGAATAAACAAATAAAACATTACAATGGAGTATGGAAAAATGAAACCAAATAACCTTGACTTTAAGCTGGGCAAGAAGGAAGCAAAGCAATTTATAATCATTTTTGCTTCAATTTTTCTTGTTTTGTTTATGGCATTTATGGCAAAAGAGCTGGTGAGTTCCGGCAAAGGCAGTAAAAAAACCAATGCACCTTCGGTAAAAATTTCTGACTTGACAGAAAGAGAACCACCTAATGGTGAAGATAAAAGTAGATCGGCGGACAATTTGGATGGCGAAAATAACAAGGAGTTGGAAGAAACTTATGAAAAGCTTCCGGCTCAACCACCTGCAACTGGAGACTACAATTTTGGTGAGGCACTGCAAAAATCTATATTTTTCTATGAATGTCAGAGGTCGGGAAACCTGGATGAGGAAAATCTCCGCATGAACTGGAGGGGAGACTCCGGATTGAAGGACGGTGCGGATGTTGGAGTAGATCTTACAGGCGGGTGGTATGATGCAGGGGACCATGTGAAGTTTGGACTTCCTATGGCGTATAGTGCTGCAGTTCTCAGTTGGAGTGTTTATGAATATAAAGAGGCCTATATAAAGAGCGGTCAGTTAAAATATATGCTAGAAAATATTAGGTGGGCTACGGATTATTTTATGAAGTGCCACACAAAGCCGGATGAGTTTTATTATCAGGTTGGAAACGGAAATGCCGATCATGGATGGTGGGGACCTGCGGAGGCCATGAGTATGGCAAGGCCTGCATACAAAGTGGATAAATCCAAACCGGGTTCGACAGTAGTAGCAGAAACTGCAGCGGCTTTAGCAGCAGCGTCTGTTATATTTGAAGAAAGCGATCCTAGGTATTCCGATGAATGCCTAAGGCATGCAAAGGAGCTTTTTAGATTTGCCGACAGCACTAAGAGTGATAGCGGATACACCGAGGCAGAGGGCTTTTACAAGTCTTGGAGCGGCTTTTATGATGAGCTTTCGTGGGCGGGAGCCTGGCTTTATATTGCAACAAAGGAATCTTCCTATCTATCCAAGGCTGAAGGCTATGTAGCCAATTGGAAAAGAGAACCGCAGACAGATACAATAGCATATAAATGGGCATTTTGCTGGGATGATGTTCATAATGGTGCAGAATTGCTTCTTGCAAGGATTACCGAGAAATCTATTTATAAGGAATCCATAGAAAGACATCTTGACTACTGGGCAGGTGTTGGTGCCGAAAAAATCAAGTATACACCTAAAGGGTTGGCGTGGCTTGATCAATGGGGTTCGCTGCGTTACTCAACTACAGAAGCTTTTGTGGCAAGCGTTTATGCAGATTGGGAAGGGTGCAGTAAAGATAAGACAAAAAAATATAGAGACTTTGCCAAAAAGCAGATTGAGTATGCACTTGGAAGCTCCGGGAGAAGCTTTGTAGTGGGTTATGGTACTAATCCGCCCCAGCATCCGCACCATAGGACTGCACATGGGTCCTGGGCAGACAATCAGACGGTACCTGAACATCACAGGCACGTTCTCTATGGTGCTCTTGTTGGAGGTCCAGGCAGTGATGACGGCTATAAGGATGAAATCGGTAATTATACAAATAATGAGGTAGCATGTGACTACAACGCAGGATTTACAGGAGCCCTTGCCAAAATGTATCTTCTCTATGGAGGAAGTCCAATAGAAGGCTTCAAGGTTTTTGAAAAGGCAGAGGATGAGTTCTTTGTTGAAGCTTCCGTCAATGCAGCAGCAGATAATTTCGTTGAGATAAAAGCTTTATTAAACAACATGTCGGGATGGCCGGCAAGAAGCAGCAGTAAGTTGTCCTTCAGATACTTTATGGACTTGAGTGAATTAAAGCAGGCCGGCAAAAGCCCAGATAGCCTTAAGATCAGCCTGAATCACAATCAGGGTGGTGCAAAAATTTCCGGAATAAAACAGTTAAAGGATGATATTTATTATATCACAGTTGATTTTCACGGAACTGAAATAAGACCGGGAGGGCAGTCTGCATACAAGAAGGAAGTTCAGTTCAGAATTGCAGCAGATATAAGCTTTAATCCTGAAAATGATTATTCCTATAAAGGCCTTTTAAAGGGTTCTGTTGTTAAGACCATGTATATACCAGTATACGATGGGAGTGTTAAGGTGGGGGGGGTGGAACCGGGTCAGGCCTCTGAAAAAAGTAACAAAGAGGCAAGCGGCAGTAATAACTTAAAGGCGGCAGTTACGGCAGCAAAAGATAGTACTGCATCCAAAGTTACTGTCTCTGGAAATATAAGTCTCCAATATTATAATTCCATACCCGCTGCCAAATCAAACACAATCAGCCCCAAGTTTATGATCACCAATAGGGGAAGTACAAGTATAAAATTACAAGATGTGAAGTTCAGATATTACCTAACCTGTGATGACGATAAGAGGCAAAATTTCTGGTGTGACTGGTCAACAGTGGGAAGTGATACTGTCATATGCAAGTTTGTCAAAATGAGTCCGCGAAAGGCTAAAGCTGATTGCTATGCGGAAATGGGATTTACAAGCAAGGCAAATATGTTAGAGCCAGGTAAAAGCATTGAGGTTCAGGTAAGGTTTGCTAAGGAAGGATGGACTGAATATGAACAAACAGGAGATTATTCATTCAATGCCTCTACAAACAAGTACATAAAGTGGGACAAAGTAACGCTCTATCTTAATGGCCGGCTTGTAAGCGGAATTGAACCTTGATTTATTATTGGACTTAGCTGTATGAAAAAAGTAAAATGATTATTGCAAACATATAAAGGGACTGACTTGTGGCAGCCCCTTAAATTATTTCCCGATGTAAGTGCCCATTAAACTTAAAGTATTAAGAATGAAATGGCAAGTATACCGTATACTGCTATTAACTGAAGGCCCTCAAGCCAGTTTGACTCACCGTCATTTGAGACCTTATTGGCTATTATAACTGCTACTATTATGGATATAAGCTCGAATTCGTTAAATATCATGTCCATAGGCTTAAATATAAGGCTTAGGAATATTAAAAGCGGTGCAACAAACAGTATAATCTGGAGGCTTGAGCCTATAGCGATCTCTATTGCTACATCCATTTTATTTTTTGCTGCCATCAAAATTGCTGTACTGTGTTCTGCGGCATTTCCGATAATTGGGATGAGAATGATGCCTACAAAAAACTCGGTTACTCCAAGTGAATGAGTAACCGATTCAACTGAGCTTACTAAGAACTCACTTTGAAGAGCAATTGTAACAGTTGCAACGACAAGGATGGAAATTGCTTTTTTCAAGCTCCACTTTGACTTGATCTCTTCAGCATGGTTGGTTCCGTATATGTCTTTATGTGTATAGAACGAGAAGAAAAGACCACATATGTAAATTACAAACATAAAGGCAGCTATTCCTATACTCAAGCTTTCGTACCGTGGAGAATTGAAGAGTTCCGGCTTAACTGTATGCATGAATATGGCTGGGACAACAAGGCCTATGACTGCAAACAGCAGCATACTTGATGAAACCTCAACAGCACTTTTATTAAAGGTTTGAGTTTTATACTTAAGTCCGCCTACAAACATACTTGCACCAAGGACCAAAAGAATGTTCCCTATAACAGAACCTGCAATGGAGGCTTTTACTATGTCAAACAATCCTTCCTTCAATGCAAAGAATGCGATAATAAGCTCTGTAGCATTACCGAAGGTGGCATTAAGAAATCCACCGACCCTTGGGCCTGAGTAGGCTGAGATTTCTTCTGTAGCTTCACCCATGATTCCTGCTAACGGAATTATGGCTGCAGCAGATGAGAAGAAAAGAAAAACATCATCAAACTTAAATAATTTACACGCTATACTTATTGGAATAAATATAAGTAGAAATTTTAAGTATTTCATCTTATTTGCTCCTTATGGTTATTGTTAATTTTACCTCTAACATTATAGCATTTGTTAATTTTATTGGCAATTATAATACAAGCACGGATTGAAGTATAGAATTATATAGAATTACAGAATGCGATTGAAAATAATTACTTGTAATGATAGAATTTAAAATATAACTCTATTAATCTTATAGCAATATTTCTGATAAATATATGATTTCTACAGACATCATTCCCAGCACTGGTCTATTTGTTCACTATTACTTATATAAAATGATTATGTTCATAATTCAAAAGGAAAGGAGGCTTTTATTTAATTTTGATTAATAAAGCTAGCCGCAATTTAAAAATCACAAAATGAGAGGGAGAAGAAAAATGCTATTAGGGGAAAAAAGTATAAGAAGGAAGTCAAAAAGTGTATTATCTTTAATGGTATCGGCAGTGACGGTCACCAGCTTGCTGCTTGTTAACACGCCTGTTACCGTGAGGGCAGCAAACATTTATCAGGATCCAAGCCAGCCTGTGGAGGCAAGGGTTAAGGATCTTCTGTCCAGAATGACTCTTGATGAGAAGGTGGGTCAGATGATTCAGCCGGAAAGACATACTGCCACGGCTGATGACGTTAAAAATTATTTCCTGGGATCTATTTTAAGCGGCGGAGGAAATGTTCCTACTTCAAACACACCGACAGGGTGGTGTGATATGGTTGACAGCTATCAAAAGGGGGCGATGGCTACAAGGTTGCAAATACCGTTTGTTTACGGAGTAGACGCTGTGCACGGTCATAATAACTTGTATGGGGCTACTATTTTTCCCCATAATATCGGCCTTGGGGCAGCAAATGACGAAAATCTTGTATATAAAATCGGACAGATAACTGCTAAAGAAGTTAGGGCAACAGGGGTTCATTGGACTTTTGCTCCTTGTATAGCGGTTCCGCAGAATGAAAAATGGGGAAGAACCTATGAAGGCTTCAGTGAGAATTTGGATATTGTTACAAGAATGGGAGTAGCTGCAACCAAGGGGTTGCAGGGAGACAACTATATTACCGACCTTACAAAGAATGATAAGATATTAGCCTGCATCAAGCATTTTATAGGTGATGGTGCTACCACAAACGGCGTTGATGCAAGTGATGCGGTGTTAACGGAAGCTCAGATCAGGGAAAAATACCTACCTCCGTACATAGAAGCAATTAAAGCAGGTGCAAGGACAGTAATGGCATCTTTTAACAGTATAAACGGATTGGAGTGCCATGGAAATAAACGTTTACTAACCGATATTCTAAAGAATGAATTAAAATTTGACGGATTTGTAGTGACAGATTATGAAGCTATAAAAGACATTGATAAGGCGAACTTTAGAAACTGTGTGAAGGAGTCTGTCAACGCCGGTGTAGATATGTATATGGAACCAAGGCTTTGGAAGACGGTGATAGCACATCTCAAAGATTTGGTTGGGACAGGGGAAGTTCCTCTTTCTAGGATTGATGATGCTGTTACCAGAATTCTCAGGGTTAAGTTCCAGTTAGGGCTTTTTGAAAAGCCATATGCAGACAGGAGTCTTATGTCGTCGGTAGGCTCGGCTGAGCATAGAGCCGTTGCCAGAGAAGCTGTAAGAAAATCATTGGTTTTGCTAAAGAACGATAACAAGGTTTTACCTTTGCAAAAAAGCGGAAAGAAAATATTTGTAGCCGGTAAGAATGCTGATGATATGGGTAATCAATGCGGAGGCTGGACAATAACCTGGCAGGGTAAGAGTGGAAACATTACACAGGGTACTACAATACTGCAAGGGATAAAAAGTGCAGTAGGTTCAGGATCTACTGTAACATACAACTTAAACGGATATGGGGCACAAGGCCATGATGTTGCCGTAGTTGTGGTAGGTGAGACTCCATATGCAGAAGTAAAAGGGGATAAAACTGATCTGTCATTGACAGCTGATGATATCCAAACTATAAACAATGTTAAGAGTGCAGGCATACCTATGGTAATTGTCCTGGTTTCTGGAAGACCGATGATTATTACCGATCAGATAAAGGATTCAGCAGCTTTTGTAGCAGCATGGCTTCCAGGTTCTGAGGGCAATGGTATATCTGACGTGCTCTTCGGCGACTATGATTTTACCGGAAAGCTTCCTATGTCTTGGCCTTCAAGCAATGCTCAGATTCCTGTGAATGAAGGCGATGGAAAAACACCTCTTTATCCATTGGGATATGGTTTAAAGATGAAGTCTGATGAAGGCTATAAGCTCAGCGGGTACATTAGCCCAGACTTTGCAGCTTTAGCTCAGACATCATCTCTACTCAAGCAGGGATTCAATGTTGAGGTGGTTGGAAAACAGGTTAGTGCTGTTACTGATATAAACGGTTATTTTGAATTCAAAGGATTACCTGCAAACACAACCGGGTACACATTGAGGATAAGCAAAACAGGTTATTTGACAAGAACAGTAAACAATATTGTTCTGTCGGCTGATAAGGTGCTGTCAGGGCAGTCTTCGCCTGTTGAAATGTGGGCAGGTGACTTGCCTAAAAACGGAGTTTTCGATGATGCAATAAACATGTCTGATGTAATCAATCTGGCTATGGTCTTTAATTCAATCAAAGGCGATGCCAAGTATGCAGCTGAATATGATTTCAACCTGGATGAATCAATCAACATGTCGGATATAATTCTTCTGGCAAAACACTTTAATGCTACTTCAGCGAGCTATCCAAATTAAAAGTATTATTTGACTGTCGGCCTTTTGAAACACTGGTGATCGACGGGATATTTTAACCCTTACGCGTCTTGAGAGATTACGGTGTATTGTATACCAAAATTTCTCAAGACAACGATCAGGGTTGCAAAATGGGAAGCTATTTTGTACTAAGATTGTAAAAAAATTTTGAATTTTTCCAGAAAAGCTTTCATTTTATTATTTTATAATTATAATTAATAATATAGGATAAGTCATATTATTTTTATATGGCTAAACTTATTTCATAAAAAGAAAAAGGGGACAGGTTTAATGAATGGTTTAATAAAAAAGGTCAGTATCTTATTTATTTTATTTTCTCTTTTATTGACGTCATGCAGTAGCAACAACAACACAAGTGAGCTGGAGAAAATCCAGGAAATTTACAGTCCTTCAGAAACTCCTTACACCAATGTATCCAACGCTGGTACTGTATTTAAAAGCGGGGATTGGATCTATTTTTCTGATAATGATTATAAGTTGGCAAAATCAAGAGTAGACGGCAGCGGAAAAGTTGTTTTAACTGATGACACACCAAGATTTATAAATGTTATCGGTGATTACGTATATTATGTAAATGTGGATGACGGATTTAAAGTAAACAGAATTAAAACAGATGGGACAGGCCGTGAAGTAATAAATGAAGACAATTGTTCCTACTTAACCTATTACAAGGGATGGTTTTACTATACCGACTCCACTGAAAAAAACAGAATATATAAAATGAAGCTTGACGGCAGCAAGAAGACCAAAATAAATGATTTTGATGCAAAATATTTATCAATTTCAGGGGATTGGATTTATTATTCCAATGCCGATGCAAAAGACAGCTTGCACAAGGTTTCTTTGGATGGATCAAAGGATGTAAAGCTGTATGAAAACAGGGCATGGTATTTAGTTGTTGATGGTGACTGGATTTACTATTCCGATGGGGGAGATAGGGACAGGCTTTATAAAATCAAAACAGATGGAACTGAAAGAACAAGGGTTACAAGAGATGTATGTGCGTTTATAAATGTTTCAGGAGATTGGATTTATTACAGAAATGATTCCTCCTATAAGGCACTGTACAAGATTAAAAAGGACGGAAGTGAGCGTTCAAGACTTAATGAGAGAGTGTCCTTATACTTAAATATTGCGGGTGAATGGTTATATTATCTTGTTTATGATGAAACCAATACAGACAGGGATAACAAATATATCGGTTATAAAATAAAGCTTGATGGTACTAGTAACCAAGCGATATAGTTTTATTAGTAAAAATTATTTTTCAAACATGCAGCTTCGGTAATAAGATTATCGGAGCTGCTTTGTTTATATCTGGGAAAATGCAGCATATACTATACCACAATTTTCAATTCTCGCGACAACAACCAAGATTGCAAAATCAATACAACAATTGCTTTAATAGTAATATATGAGGTATGAGTAAATATAATTTATGTGTAGCACTAAAATAGGATGTGTATATGAATAATAATGGATTTTTTAATGCATTATTGAATTTGAGGTCAGCAGCAGCCTTTGGAGTAGCTGTCATAGCAACAGGAGTATCTTACAGGTTTTACAATAGCCCCGCAGGTGCTTTGCTGGGTGGGCTTATCTTCCTTGTTGTTGCTACATACTCTGTACTCTTTTCAGAAGAGAAGGAGCCGCAAAAAAAGGAGCAGGATTATAACGATTTCAGAGAGCTTGCTAATGAGTCCCGGGATAGGTTATCGCCAATAATAGAAAAGCTTGGAGTAGTATTAGGTAATATCAAGCTGCTGGACAGGGGTAAGTATCAATTTATAGCAAAGTTTATGTCTGAGATTGCAGTGTTTGAAGAGTTGATACCCAATCTCGTCATGAGCTATAGGAAAGGGATAAGATTTCTGGCGAGCCGTGATGCACAAGCTACCACGGATATCAAGTCACTGGAAATGAAGCTTAATTCAGGCGTAAGTGAAAGTGCAAGGCAAACCTATGGGAAGGCTATTTCAGAGAAAAAGCAGATTCTATCGGAGCTTAAGCATATCAGAAACAATCTTGACGATTGCGAATCAAAGCTCTATTATATTTTAAGTACATTGGAAAAGATTGAAACAATTATTTATTCTGATGAATTAAGGGATAATATATCGGACGAGACATCAAAAAATATAAATCAACAGTTGGAGATATTTTCAGGAAGCGTAAGAGACATTGCAAAAGTTATGAAGCTATAAGGAAGGGGTGTGTCTTGTACAAAACACACCCTTATAATATAGGGGTAGGAATATCTATCATAATAAGCGTATAATTCCAACAATTTTTATTTACCGAAATATCTTTCCAAAAGGCCTTTAAATGCCATACCATGTCTTGCTTCATCCTTGCACATTTCATGAACTGTATCATGAATAGCATCATAATTAAGCTGCTTTGCTTTTGTTGCTATGTCCTTTTTGCCTTGGCAAGCACCATGTTCTGCTTCAACCCTTAATTGGAGGTTCTTTTTAGTATCGGCATAAACTACTTCTCCTAATAATTCAGCAAATCTTGCAGCATGCTCTGCTTCTTCGAAAGCAATTCTCTTATAAGCTTCTGCAATTTCGGGATAACCTTCTCTATCTGCCTGACGGCTCATAGCAAGGTACATTCCCACTTCAGTACACTCACCCATGAAGTTTGCTCTCAAACCTTCAAGAATTTCTGCGTCAACACCCTGTGCTACACCTATCTTATGCTCATCAGCCCATTGAGCCAAGCCTTCAACTTTCTCATAGAACTTTTCCTTAGGAGCTTTACACTGTGGACATTGGTCTGGAGCTTCGCTACCTTCATGAACATAACCGCATACTGAACATACATATTTTTTCATAGAATAAAATCCTCCTTAAGATTTGTTATATTTAAGTGTCTATAAATTATAGTAGATATAGACAATAATTTATACCTAATTAGAAAAGTGAATTCAAATTGTCACAGAATATTTATACCCGTAAGCTAATTGGCTAAACAAAAAATATTAAATTTTTATTTGAGCAATTACTATACCTGCAGGAATTATCCATTAACTATAATTAGAGTCCTAATATCTATTCATTGATTTCATCATAAGCAAGCGGCGGAGCAATAAGCATTTTTTCGCCATATTATACAACCTCCAATCAACCTTCTTCCAGCAACTTCTTTTACAGCAGTTGAATTAGCAGCAACAATAGCAGCATCTCCAATTTTAACTCCCAGCAACAATAGCAGCATCTCCAATTTTAACTCCCAGCATAATTGTAACATTCTGTCCAATCCATACATCGTCGCCAATTATAGTATCCCCTTTAAAAGGTAACTGCTCTATTGTCGGAGTAACCTTTTCCCATCCACCACCAAAGATATTAAATGGGTACGTTGTAAAGCCATCCATTCGGTGGTTAGCTCCGTTCATAATGAATGTTATCCCTTATGCAATTGCACAGAACTTACCAATAATCAGCTTATCTGCATCTCTAAATTTGTATTGCTATTTAATACGTAATATATAGCTAAAACGTATTTTTATTTCCTACACACTATCAAAAAATACATCATTTTGCAATAGACGCAATGTATCAATATTTTTAAAATCCAATGTAATTATATCAGTATCGAATCCACAACCTTCTGATCCGTAGGCTGGAATTGTGGCTTTTAATTGTTTGATCACTTACTTATAAAACTTTGCAAGTTGTTTTGGTGTACATATCTCCGGCAAGCTATCGATACCCAACTAAAATCTCCTTCTTCTATAATCATATCAAACCATGTGGGCAGGTATTAATTTTATTTACTATTATGAATATCTGTAAACAACTGATATAATAAATAGAGGCCTAAACCACCTTTGTATATTCAGAACCCAAAAAGTCGATAGAAATAATTTTTAGGAACAGTTTCTAAAAACAAATTTTAGCCAATTACTAGTAAATTTGCGGTCAATATATAGGAGGAGTACTTTGTGAGTAAAATGCCTGGGGAAAACGTTGGGTGTGGTGGCTCACGCAGATTTACTGCTTAATTGTTTCTTATATTTTCATAAAAGTTTTGATAGAGCAATTATTTATTTATAAAGAAGCAGATAAGGTTTCTACTTTTTCACGTGCTCTTCCAATATTTCTGATTATTCCAACATTAAGCTATTTGCTCTTTAGCAAGGATTCTATACAATATTTTAAATTTGAGAGGTCAACCCGAAAAAAAGCCATACTTAAAGCTTTAATTATACCAGCAGGAATTATCTTATTAACTATAATTAGGGATCTTATATTTAAGTACCTAATCTGATTACCCAAACTTATGAAACTATCAATAATAAAAGAGCCTTGCGGCTCTTTATATAAGGGGAAAAGATCTATTTTTATCAGGAGGTGTCCTGTTATTTATATCATATACCCTTAAAGTTAAGGAACTATGAATAGAATGTTAAATCCTATTACATTGTGATTACAATTTGATTATTTATAGAGAGGCTATAATGTAGTTTGGAAATTTTAATAGAGTTCATTGTAAGTTTTTCATTTCTCCAATAGCTCCGGTCGTAGTAATTCTCAACCTTAATGTCTTATTATTTCTCAATTTCGCTTCTTAATTTTCAGTGTCTTTCTAACCCAATAGGCCCAAATAGCCCCCATAATAAACTTTTGGCTAACTATTGTAAATAAATAGAAAAACCTCACAAGCTTTAACCTGTGAGGTTTTCTTCTAACGCGCCCGGCAGAGATCGAATCCACAACCTTCTGATCCGTAGTCAGACGCTCTATCCAGTTGAGCTACGGGCGCAAATCTAAACGAACATATTATATGATAATACAAATTAGATAAAAAATCAATAACAATTTTTAATTGCTAATGAAATTATGAGTATGCTGCATCTTCATCATAAGATTTTACAATAGAATACATAACATGATGGAATATTTTCCGTCTTATCCAATATATTTATTTTGTGGACAATTTCTCACAACAACATAAAGGTTGACAAAAACATTTCATGATTTTGTTCAGATACCCGAAGAACTGTTGTTTATTGATAATCTGATTTACAAGGGATAAGATATGAAAAAGATTATTTATTATGCACTGCTGTTGTTTTTTATTATAATAATACTTCCGCTTCTAGTTGTACGTGGATGCTCTGCAAATACGATCCATGAATATGAGGAAGAAAAAATTACCGGTCAGGAAAGTGAAATGGTCAGGGTTCTTGACACAAAAGAAGATAAAGTTCTTGAGATGGATCTGGAGCAATATGTTAGAGGGGTTGTTGCAGCTGAAATGCCTGCGGATTTTGAATTGGAAGCATTGAAGGCTCAAGCTGTTGCTGCCAGGACATATATGTTAGGAAGGGTAAACGGTATCTACGGTTCTAAGGATGATGTACATAAGGGTGCCAATATATGTACCAATCCGGCTCATTGTCAGGCATGGATCAGCAAGCAGGACGCATATAAGAGATGGAGTGCTTTCTCTGCAAAAGCTAATTGGGATAAAATTACAAGGGCTGTTGTTGAAACAAAAGGAATCATAATAAAATATAACAATGTCATTGCCAATCCGTTTTATCACTCAAATAGCGGTGGAAGAACGGAAAATATAGAGGATGTTTGGGGAGGCAGAAGTATTCCGTATCTTAAGAGTGTAGAGAGCAGAGGGGAGGAAGCTGCCAAGGAATATAAAAAAACTATTTCCTTAAAGGAAGAGGATTTTGTGAAAAAGCTGGAAGAGGAATACGGCGAACTGGAATTTGAGGAGGATGTGTTTATTGATAATATAGAAATATTAACATTTACCGAGGGAGGGAGAATTAATACCTTAAAAGTGGGAAACAAGGTTATGAAGGGGACCGATATAAGACGGATTTTTTCACTCAATTCTGCAAACTTTAAAATTGAAGAGAAGAAGAAGACTATTTATATAACAACTGTTGGAAATGGTCATGGTGTTGGAATGAGCCAATGGGGAGCAAATCATCTCGCAAAAGAAGGAATGGATTTTCAGGAAATCCTAAAATATTATTATAAAGGTGTTGAATTAGAGACCGATGCTGCCTTTAATGCAGAATAAGCAATTATTATTTAAATAATAAAACGGTTGATGGAAATTAATATTATATATATAATTTATAACGGAAGTTAATTAAATATTAGCAGTTTAGATCGTCTTGAAGTGTTATGTTAAGGGTGTGATAATTTGCAAAGGGATGCTCAGCCTAAAATATGGGAAAGCCTTAGGAATTCAACGGGATACATACCTGCAATAGTTAAAACATTGGAAAGAATCCATGACAGAAGCTGGTCCATGGAACCAAACATGCATGAGTTCTTTGAAATGGTTTATATAAAAAAGGGACACGCGGTGTTTGAAATATCCGGACAACCTGTACCGATAGGCCCGAATGATATAGTTATCATAAAGCCCAACCAAAGCCACAGGTTTGTTGTTAAATCGGAAGAGGACTGTGAGTTTATAGTTCTAAGCTTTAAATTTATTAATCAGTCCAGCAGCGAGTTTTCAGAGGTGCCTCTTGAGGATTTTCTTAATTTTGTCAGCAGCAAAGAGTCAGGTGCTTTTATATCTTTGAAAGTAAGTCAGAGGAATGAGATAATAACCATACTTAACAGGATTTTGAAGGAAAGGCAAAACAATGACATAGGAAGTGATTTTTTAGATCATCTTCTTGTTATGGAATTGTTTGTATATATTTCAAGAGCCCTAAAAATGGAATGGGAATCCAGCATTATGGGAAAAAGTATGAAAGTAAAGGAGCTTATAAAAATCTCAGTAAATTATATCAACAATAATTTTGAGAGAGATATAACAATAAGTGATATTGCAAAATACGTTTTCTTAAGCCCTAGCTATTTTGCAAGGGCATTTAAAGAAGAAATGGGTACAAGTCCTATTAACTATCTGCTTAAGGTAAGAATAGAAAGGGCGAAAGAGATATTGGCGGACGAGTCCTTAAAAATCAGCGATATTGCATACGAAATTGGTTTCTCCAACCAGCAGAGATTTAATGAAATATTTAAAAAATACACTAAGATGACGCCATTGAAGTATAGGAAGTCCATAAGTCAAAAAACATGAAAAATAGCCCATGAATGAGGTTAATAACAGGAAGAATAAATTTTTTTGCTGTTATATAATGCAGTTATAATGAGTTACGATATTACTGAAATTACAAATTAGAGGATTTTTATTGGGAGGTTGGTTTATGACACAGAAAACATTCAAAATAACAGTTCTTCCTGGAGACGGGATAGGTCCTGAGGTAATAAAGCAGGCAATTGCCACAATTAAGGAAGTTGAAAAAAAGTATGGCTGCAAATTTGAACTTACTGAGGCACTAATAGGCGGATGTGCTATTGATGCTCATGGAGTACCGCTCCCGGACAGTACACTTGAGCAATGTAAGAACAGCGATGCTGTATTGCTTGGTGCTGTCGGTGGAGCCAAATGGGACACGCTTCCAGGCCATATCAGGCCGGAAGCAGGTTTGCTGGCTATTAGAGCAGGGCTTGGTTTATTTGCAAACCTAAGGCCTGCAATCATATACGGTTCACTCAAGAATGCATCCCCTTTAAGATCTGATATAGTGCAGGATGGGATCGATATAATGGTGGTAAGGGAGCTTACAGGCGGTATATATTTTGGTAAAAGGGGAAGAACTTCCGTTGAAGGAATGGGTGAGGCTGCTTATGATACTGAAATGTATAGTACTGCTGAGGTGGAGAGGATTGCAAAAGTAGGGTTTGAGTCAGCCATGAAGAGAAACAAAATATTGACTTCAGTTGATAAGGCCAATGTTCTTGAGAGCTCAAGGCTTTGGAGAGAAGTGGTTGTTAAAATGTCCAAAGAATACCCTGAAGTTACCCTCAATCATATGTATGTTGACAACGCAGCTATGCAGCTTGTCAGAAACCCTATGCAGTTTGATGTTATTGTTACATCCAACATGTTTGGAGACATATTGTCGGATGAGGCATCCATGATAACAGGTTCTATTGGAATGCTTCCATCAGCCAGCCTCGGTGCAGGTACACTCGGTTTGTACGAGCCTATTCACGGATCTGCTCCAGATATAGCAGGTCAGGACAAAGCAAACCCAATAGCTACAATTTTATCGGTTGCAATGATGATGAGATATTCATGCGGTCTTGACGATATTGCAAAAGACATAGAAGCTGCTGTTGAAAGGGTTCTTGAAAAAGGTTACAGGACAGGTGATATTTACAGCGAAGGAACTGAGCTGGTTGGGACAACTAAAATGGGAAGCCTCATTAACAGCGAAATTTCTAAAGCATAAATTTTATACAAGCAAGCGGTTTTGTTCTGGGAGTTTCCAGACATAAAAAGGGGAGCTGTGCACTACTTAGTGCAACAGCCCCTTTAATTTTAAACCTTGTTAATCATAAATAGTTATTAACCCCTAACTTTTTCAAGGTAATATGATGTAAAACAAAAAATACAAATAAGATTTTACTCCTCCAGTTATACGATATAACAATTAATATTTGGTATACTTACCAACCAATCTACCGACTATTATGACCTCGTCCTTGCTGAAAGTTTCTCTGCCAAGCAAATTGCTGTCTGCTTTAAGAGTTATTGAATCTTCATTCTCGCCCTTATAATACTTTCTTAAAAGTGCTGAGTTTTCAAATAGTATCAAAACAATATCTCCATCGCATATGCTTGAACCTTTTGAAATTACTAAGACATCTTCATACTTAATTCCACTATCAATCAGGCTGTTGTCAGGACAGTTTAAAATAAAACAATCTGTCGCATCTTCAAGGAAGTCCGGAGGTACTGGCTGATATTTGACAACATTGTAAATGCTATACAAATCACCAATATTTCTTTTGCTTATTTTCTTTACTTCAGGAATATAAACAGGGTCTGTGTATTGGGAATTTCCAGAAACAAGCTTGATAGAACGTGCCATACCTACTTCTCTCTTTATAACCCCTTTTTGTTGTAACCTGTTTAGTATACCTTGTACTGCTCCCGGTGTCTTTTCCCCTACCAATTCACCGATTTCTCTAACTGTTGGAGGAATACCGTTTTCTCTAATAAATGTTTCAATTGCTGAATAAATCTTTTTTTGCTTTGACGTAAGTGAATCAAATTCAGAAGGCACACTCATCACCCTTTTTAATAAATTATTAGAAATATTGATAAAGAAAACAAATTATCAAAGACAATATTAACAGACTTTTAGAAAAAATTCAAATTATATAATAACATTTATGTAAATTAGATACATGTTATTACATGCCAAAATGAAGGCGGATTTTCAGAAAGGCTATTAACATATAATGTAAAAGGGTCTTGTGAAGGCTGTAATACGTGGGTTTCTGTGGTTTACATAAAAAATAAATCTTGGAAGGATAAAAAATTGCATAACAAACAATATATAATATATAGAAACTTTTTATTGCTATTTACCAAATATTTAATATATGAACAGAAACGTGTGTATATCTGGAATTGTGAAAGACAAACGTAAATTTGTGTGAATGTATTAATATTATATGGGTGGATATATTATATAGTGGTTATATTATATGAAACACTGCATTCTGCCGTTTACTAAGGTTTTATAAATGGACTTGAGGTGACGTATTGTTTAAACTATTAAAAAATGGGAAGATATATAGCCCACAGTATATGGGAGTTATGGATATTTTGATAGCTGTGGGAAAGATAATTAAAGTTCAGGAAAATATTACGCAAGACGGGCTTTGGGATGTTGAAACCATTGATTGTACCGGTAAAATCGTTTTGCCGGGAATTATTGACCAACACCTTCATATTATTGGCGGCGGGGGAGAAAGAGGCCCGGCCAGCAGAATACCGGAAATATTTCTGACGGATATAGTGAATGCGGGTATAACAACTGTTGTAGGAGTTTTAGGTTTTGACGGGCTGACAAGGAGTATGGCAGGCCTGCTTGCAAAGGCGAGGGCCCTGGAAGTTGAAGGTGTTAACACATTTATATATACAGGCAGCTATGGATTGCCAACAACAACGCTCACAGGAAGTGTTATTTCAGACATTACATTTATTGACAAGGTAATTGGTGCAGGGGAGATCGCTATCTCCGATTACAGGAGCAGCCACCCTGATACTAAAGAATTAAAGTCACTTGCCTATGAGGTGAAAATAGGCTCTATGATATCCAACAAGGCAGGTGTGCTTCATATACATGTAGGTGATGGTAAGGACGGGCTGAAACCTTTAACCGATCTTTTGAATGATTCTGAATTTCCTGTTGAGATGTTTGTTCCAACCCATGTTAACAGAAACAGAAAGCTGTTTGAGCAGGGACTGGAGCATTTAAAAGCGGGAGGAAACATCGATCTAACTGCAGGAAGTACCGGCGGAATGGGGTATGATGTACCGGATGCATTGTCAATAATTATTGAAAGCGGCAAAGGGCTTGACAGGGTGACTATTTCGTCCGATGCAAACGGAAGTATACCCAATAGCAGCGGTGAACTTGGAGTAGGCAAGGTAAATATGCTTATTGATGATTTAAAGAAAAGCATATTGGAAAGAGGATTAAAAATTGAAGATGTATTTAGTACGGTAACTTTAAATGTGGCACAGCTGCTGAAATTATATCCGCAAAAAGGAATATTAGCCAACGGAAGTGATGCTGATATTTTGGTGATGGATGAGAAAGAACTTAAAATATTTGAACTCATGATAAATGGAGTTAGTTTTGTGCATGAGGGAAAAACCATAAAAAAAGGGAGCTACGAGAACTAAGATGGCATCATTAATAAATCAAATAGCAAGCGGGCTGTATTATTTTTTCTGCGTATTAAGCAACATAATTGTGTACAAGCTGGGTTTTATAGTTCTGCTATTCTTAACCCTTTTGGCCTATAAATTATTCTATAAAATCAGTAAGAAGAAAACTATTAAAAGTGATTAATGTATAGCACTTTTAATTGCAAAAGGTGATCATATGAATGAATATAGTATAGAAAAAAGAAGTGGTGCATCCCTTAAAGGAACTGTCCTATGCATACTTGCAGGCTGGGTTTGTGCCTTGTTATCGATTTTTATAATACCCTATGCATTTGGTGTTATTGGAGTAATAATGGGAATAGTGGTTTCAAAAAACGGCAGCAGGCATGGGTTGCCTATAATTATGGCAAGTGTAATACTTATGGGAATAGGGCTTATGTTTAATGAGGCGATCTTGGACTACACAATACAAAACATCTGTGGTAAATAATGGAGGATGCAATGGAGGAAAAAGCAAGAGGAAATTTGGTTATTATCGGTGGAGCAGAAGATAAAAAAGGAGAAAGCAAGGTTCTAAAAAAAGTTGCTGAAATAGCCGGAACTATAGATGCAGAATTTGTTGTTCTTACAACAGCTACTGAGCACCCGATAGAAGTTGGAAATGAATACCTCAATGTATTTCAAAGGCTTGGAATAAATAATATTGAGATTCTCGATATAAGCACGAGAGAGGACGCCAACAATGAAGACAATTATAGAAAGATAGTCAATTCGGGAGGTGTCTTTATGACTGGTGGAGACCAACTAAGGATAACAAGTATTCTTGGAGGAACAAAGGTTTTTTCTGCCCTTAAGGAAGCATATCTAAAAGGTGTTGTTATAGCGGGAACCAGTGCTGGTGCATCAGTAATGAGCAATACCATGATTGTTGATGGAAACAGCAATGATCCGGCAAGAAAATGTACCCTTAAAATGGCGTCGGGCCTTGGACTTTTAGAGGAAGCTATTATAGACCAGCACTTTGATCAAAGAGGCAGGTTCGGACGCCTTATGTGCGGAGTTGCTGAAAACCCTCACATGCTTGGAATTGGAATTGACGAGGATACAGCAATAAGGGTTTATCCTGATGCACATTTTGAAGTTGTAGGATCATATGCTGTAACAATCATAGACGGGAAATCCATTGTAAGCTCAAATGTATCTGAATTAAAGCCTGATGAAATACTGGCAATAGCCAACGTAACAGTCCATGTATTGCCGGAAGGATACGGCTTTGATATGAAAAGCAGGGAAGTCCTTAGATTGCATTGATATTTATTATTTAGTTTCAGGAGGAAAGAAAGTGCAAATAAATAATATACGCATTTTTGAAGGAAAAAACATATATAGTTTCAAGCCGGTTATAAGGATGGAGGTGGACATAGGGGATTTATATCAAAAACCTACCTGCGATATGCCAGGTTTTAACGAATATATTGTTGAACTTTTTCCAGGACTGAAAAAACACGGCTGTTCACTTGGTTATGAAGGCGGCTTTATGGAAAGGCTCAGTGAGGGGACTTATATCGGACATGTTATGGAGCATGCGATTATAGACCTTCAAAACACACTTGGGTTTGATGTTGCTTTTGGTAAAACTAGAGTATTAAAAGAACCTTCTATTTACAATATAATCTACCAATATGTTGATGAAAGGTGCGGCGTCGAATGCGGAAAGGCTGTTATAGAAATTGTAACGGCATTTTTTGAAAACAAAGGTATTGACAAGGCCCAGTTTGTGAAGATTTATGATAAGCTGAGAAGACTGATGATAGAAGGTGAGTTAGGGCCAAGCACAAAAGCCATCTATGATGAAGCGGTAAGACGCGGTATACCTGTCAGGCGGGTTGGGAATGAGAGTATTCTGCAGCTTGGTCTCGGAAAGAATACAAAGTATGTAGAAGCTTCTCTGACTAGTTTATCGGGTTGTGTCGCAGTGGACATTGTATCAAATAAACACCTCACCAAAAAGATTCTGACAGATTATAAAATTCCCGTTCCCTACGGTGAAATTGTATATTCGGAAGAAGATGCAGTGGCCACAGCCAGGTCAATAGGCTATCCTGTAGTGGTTAAGCCCTATGATGGAAGCCAGGGTAGAGGGGTTTCTACCAATCTGTTAAACGAAGAGGATGTGAGGTCAGCGTACAGTGAGGCTATAAAGCACAGCAGAGCTGTAATGGTTGAATCCTATATAGAAGGAAAGGATTACAGGATACTAGTGGTTGGAGACAAGGTATCAGCGGTCTCCGAAAGAAAACCCCCCTTTGTCAAGGGTGATGGGATTCATACCATATCGGAGCTTGTAAAATTAAAAAATCAGGACCCTTTAAGAGGCGATAATCATGAAAAGCCCCTTACAAGGATAAAACTTGATAATGTGGCATTGGACTTGCTCAAAAGGAATGGATATACTACAAGTTATATACCAAAAAGCGGCGAAACAATTTATCTGCGATCAAACACAAACCTAAGTACTGGAGGTACGGCGAAGGACTGTACCGATGAAATACACGCCGAAAATAAAAAGGCTGCCATAAAGGCAGCAAAAGTGCTTGAGCTTGATGTTGCCGGTATTGATATGAAAATTAAGGATATTTTCATGCCCATAGACGAGGAAAACGGTGCCATTATAGAAGTTAATGCGGCACCAGGACTAAGGATGCACTTGTATCCATCGGAAGGCAAACCTAGAAATGTTGCTGCAGATATATTGGACATGCTTTATCCTGAGGGCAGCCAGTTTTCCATACCTGTTATTGCTGTTACCGGGACAAACGGTAAAACAACAACTACCCGGCTAATCAGACATACACTTGGACTAAAAGGCAGCAAGGTCGGAATGACAACCACCAGTGGTATTTTTATTGGGGATGAGTGCATATTGGAAGGAGATAACACTGGTCCAGTAAGTGCACAGATAGTACTTTCCAACAAGGAAACGGAGATCGCGGTACTCGAAACAGCCAGGGGAGGTATTGTCAGGGGCGGATTGGGATACGACCTGGCAGATGTAGCTGTTTTAACAAATGTAAGTGATGACCATATAGGCTTGGATGGTATAAAGGATATTGAGGATTTGGCCTATATCAAATCCCTTATTGTGGAAGCGGTAAAGCCAGAAGGCAGTTCGGTTTTGAACGCTGACGACCCTATGATTGAATATTTCTTAGGAAGGGCTAAGGGAAGTATTATTCTATTTTCAAAAGACAAAAACAATCGTTATTTAAGGAAGCACATAAATAATGGAGGTGTTGCCCTGTATTGTGATGGAAGATTCCTCTATATTTATGATGAAAAGGAAATAACTGTTATTGAAGTTGCGAAGATTCCAATAACCTTTGACGGATATGTGAAATGCAATGTTGAAAACTCATTGGCGGCAGCTGCTGCACTCTATGCTGCAGGGATTCCTGTGGAGCTTATCGAGATGGGCCTTAAGACCTTTATACCTGATGAAAGATTAAATCCGGGAAGGTTCAATCTCTTTGATATGGGAGATTTTAAGGTTCTATTGGATTATGGGCATAATCCGGCAGGCTTTGAGTGCGTTTCCGACTTTGTGCTGTCACAGAAGGCTGGAAGATATGTTGGTGTAATTGGTGTGCCTGGAGATAGGCAGGACAGCAGTATAAAGGCTGTGGGGATCCTGTGCAGTCAAGTGTTTACCCATATTTATATTAAAGAGGATGATGACTTGAGAGGTAGAGAGCCCGGCGAAGTAGCAGGGTTGTTATATGATACATTGATAAGCAATGGATTTAATAAGGACAATATAAGTATTATTTTGCCTGAGGGCGAAGCACTGGAAACAGCTATAGAAAATGCTATGCCGCAAGACTTGATTGTCATGTTTTATCAGAAATTTTCCGAGTCAATGAACATTATAAAAAGCTATGTAAAAGACAAAGTTCAGGAAGAATCCCTTGTTTAGCATGATCAAAAAGTAATTTTCATTCATGCCTTAGCATGATACACCGCTGTTTTTTGGCAAAAAGAATTACGTATACCTTTGAACTCTTTACAAGTTTGCAGTATAATAAAAGGAATGACTAAAGTATTACCAATATTTTCGCTTAAAAAGTATTTGTTTTGTAAAGAGAGGTTTTAAGGATGGTTGATAAGGAGAGAGTCAAAGCAGCAGTTAGAGAGATTTTAATAGCTATTGGAGATGATCCTGACAGGGAAGGGCTTATAGAAACGCCGGATAGAGTTGCAAGGATGTATGAAGAGATTTTTGCAGGGTTGCATAAGGAGCCGAGGGAATATGTGAAGGTGTTCCAGGAAGAGAATCACGAAGAAATTGTACTTGTTAAGGATATTCCCACATATTCTATATGTGAACACCATTTGCTGCCATTTGTGGGCGTTGCCCATGTTGTATATATTCCTAGAAAAGGGAAAGTAATGGGTCTTAGCAAGCTGGCCAGAATTGTAGACATTATTGCCAAGAAGCCCCAGCTTCAGGAGAGATTGACTAGTCAGGTTGCAGATGTTCTGATGGATACAATTAATCCAATCGGTGCTGCGGTTGTGATGGAGGCAGAGCATTTATGCATGACTATGAGAGGAATTAAAAAGCCTGGATCAAAGACCATAACATCAGCATTAAGAGGTATTATTAAAACTGATGCAAGAACAAGGGCTGAAGTCATGGCACTCATTAAGGAATGAATAAACTACGGAACGCTTTAGACTTTTTTAGGTTTAAAGTGTTTTGTATATTTTAAATAAAACTTTAATACCGGAATGGAATTAAGTTTTTATTATTCCCGAATAAAGGAGGTTTTTATATGAATGAGTTTCGACAATATGACGGGTATACTCAAACAAGAGGATTAGCTGCACATATGATAAAGGTATATGCATGGATGTTCTTAGGGCTCATGGTTTCTGCAGTATCTGCAATTATAGCTGTATCTACACCCCTTGGATATTTGGTGTATAATCCAATAAGTTTGATAATACTTGTTCTGGCTGAAGTAGGGATGGTGTGGTTTTTGTCGGCAAGGGTAATCAATATGAATTATTCAACGGCGGCAGGTGTATTTGTAACCTACTCAGCTATTAACGGACTAACGCTGTCTCTTATTTTTTACATGTATACATTAGGCTCCATTTTTTATGTGTTTTTTATTACAGCTCTGTTTTTCGGTGCAATGAGCGTGTATGGTGCTGTAACTAAGCAAGATCTGACGAGTATAGGTTCATTTCTTGCTATGGGGCTTATAGGAGTACTCCTGGCATCAATAGTAAATATTTTTCTTGCCAGCTCAACACTTTACTGGATAATTTCCTATGCAGGAGTTGCCGTATTTTTGGGACTTACGGCGTATGACGTGCAGAAAATTAAAAGGTATTATGGCACTCTAGCCGGTACCCCAAGAGAAAACAATGTGGCAATTTTGGGTGCCTTGCAATTGTATCTTGACTTTATTAATCTTTTCTTGTTTATACTGAGGATATTAGGCCGAAGAAGATAGTTGGCATATGAAATCAGGCACTATTAATTTTTTTGCTTTATATAATATGTTTTGCAATAACTTCAAATACATGAGAGGGTTATTGCAAAACATATTTTGGTGCTTTAGAAGGACAAAATTAGAAAATTAAAAATATATTATTTTTTGCCGAATTATAGTATAATTAAGAATAATGCATAACAGGGTGAATATAAAAGTAACTGCTTAATGGTTTAAATGCCATAATCCTTCTAAGGAGTGAATCAAATGGAAGTAAAAAACAAGGTTAATATAAGAGTAGCTGGAAAAGATTATACTTTGGTTGGCGTTGAGTCTGAGGAGTATTTACAGAAAATCGGTCTATATATAGATAAAAAAATGAATGAGATAATGAAGGTCAATACAAGGCTTAGTACGTCAATGGCAGCTGTTCTTACTGCAATTAATATAGCTGACGATTATTTTAAATCTTTTGAAGAAGAGAAAAGGCTTCAAAAGGAGCTTGACGATGCACAAGCTGAATTGGAAAGGCTTAAAGAGGCTAACAAGGCATTAACAGCTGAAAATGCGGCTTTGCAAAGCAAAAATACTGATCTTCAACTTGAGCTTGCCAAAAAAGAGGTTGAGCTTGGTGGAGTAAAAAGCACAATTGGAAAGGTTAGGCATAGATAAAACCGGGTATTATTATTTTAATATATGAAGGGCGGTGGTGTTGGATGGACGGTTATATCAAATTAACAGACTTGGCACTTCTCTTAGTTTCAGCAGCTGTAGTAGTTTCGGCTGTTTTTTTAATTATTTTTCTCAAAAACCTTACTGATTGCTTAAAGGTAGTAAAAACACTGCTTAAAGATAATCAGGCCAATATTGACGAAAGCCTTAAAAACATGCCTTCTATTACTAATAATATCAAAGAGGCTTCGGAGGCTGCCAATAGAGAGATTAAAGCCGTAGAATCTGCAATATGCAGCTTGGGAGCTGCTGCTGAAGAAACTGCAACGGCTGTGGTTAAAATCAAAAAGGATTTTGGTGAGGTAATTAATTTAGTAAGTGCCCTTAAGTTCATTAAGGAATTTGCAAAGGTAATGTTAAAGGGGAAAGAGAGGTAGAATCATGAGAATGATTTTCCTTTTTATAGATGGGTTTGGTATTGGTGAGGATGAAGAGTCAAAGAACCCTCTAAAGTCGGCAAAGGCTTCAAATATACAATACATACTGAAAAACTGCAAAGTTTTTGCTACCGATGCCAGCCTTGGTGTCCCGGGCCTTCCCCAGAGTGCTACAGGCCAGACGGCAATTTTTACAGCCCAAAACGCATCCATGATTCTCGGCAGGCATTTAAGCGGACAACCTACTGTAAGCCTTAAAAAGATCATTACAAAATCCAATCTTTTTTCTGAGATTATAAAAAGAGGGTACAGGGTGACTAATTCTAATGTATATAGGGAAGAATACCTTGTAAAAATGCATGATCCAAAGGAAAGAAGGTACAGGCCGTCTGTTACTTCCGTTATGACCCATTCGAGCAAAATAGCATTTAGAACCGTAGAGGATTATAAAAAGGGAAATGGGGTCTATCATGACATAACGGGGGAGATCTTAAGAAATAGCGGATATGATGTAGAGATTATCACACCCGAGGAAGCTGCTTTACGGCTGTATAAAATAAGCAGGGATTATGATTTTACCCTTTTTGAGCATTTTATGACCGATTTGGTAGGGCATAAGGCCGATATGGAGGAAGCCTCCAAAGTAATCGAAAAGCTGGATTTATTTATAGGTGCACTTATAAAGCTGATAGATTTTGAAGAGGATGTTTTGATTATTGCCAGCGATCACGGTAATATTGAGGATGTGACGGTTAAAACTCATACCTTTAATAAAGTTCCTACAATAATAATGGGTAAAGTACCTCAAGTTACCGACTTAACTGTAGAATCCCTGACTGATATAATGCCCTTTGCATTACAAATATTGGACAAAAAATGATAAAAGTGCTGCAATGCACATAATGAAGAGGTTTAGGATGAAGAAGGAGATTGAATTACTTGCACCTGCAGGAAACTGGGAGTCCTTTTTAGGGGCAGTGGAAAATGGTGCCGATGCGGTTTATCTTGGAAGTAAATACTTTAGTGCCAGGCAGAATGCCGGCAATTTCGACAGGGAGCTTCTTATGGAAGCTCTTAAATATGCCCGGGTAAGAGGTGTGAAGGTTTATCTTGCATTAAACACACTCATTCTGGACAATGAACTGGAAGAAGCTTTAAAAGTGGCTTTAGATGCCTATCTTTCCGGAATAGACGGGATAATTGTGCAGGATTTAGGATTGGCACGGATGCTCAGGAAATACATACCTGAGCTGGATATACATGCCAGCACACAGATGACGGTTTATAACAAAGAAGGTGTGAAGGTCCTCGAAGAACTGGGATTTAAAAGGGTTGTACTTGCAAGAGAGCTATCAATTCAGGAGATTTCAGACATTTCAAATAATTCATCTATAGAAACAGAGATTTTTATCCATGGAGCATTATGTGTCAGCTATTCGGGGCAATGTCTCATGAGCAGCCTGATAGGAGGAAGAAGCGGTAACAGGGGTAGATGTGCACAGCCTTGCAGGCTTCCCTATGAAATGGCTTCAGGTGATTTAGATAGTCAGGCAAAAATAAAAAGAGGTTACCTTTTAAGCCCGAAGGATTTGAGCTCCATAACGCTTCTTGGTGAAATACTTAAGTCTGGTGCTGCTTCCCTTAAGATAGAAGGAAGAATGAAGCAACCTGAGTATGTAGCTACTGTTGTTAGAATATACAGGAAATATATAGATCTTTACTCCAATAGCCAATTTAGTAAGATATCTGAACAAGAAAAAGAAAACGACGTAAAAGAATTAATGCAGGCCTTTAACAGAGGAGGCTTTTCGGAGGGATATCTCAAAGGCAAAACAGGAAGCGATATGATGTGCTATGAAAAGCCAAAGAATTGGGGTATCCATATAGGAAATGTCATCTCTTTCAATAAAGAGTCAAGCAGTATAAAGATGAAAATGAATGAAGACTTGTCCATAGGAGATGGAATTGAGGTGTTAAACGGGGAGGAAATAAATCCGGGAACCGTTGTAACATATATAAAAACAGAAGACGGAAAGAAGAACTTTGCACGGAAGGGCGATATAGCCTATATTGGGGACATAAAAGGAAATATACCCAAGGGTGGAAAGGTCTACAGAACATCAAGCAAGGCTTTGAATATGCGAGCAGCAGAGACTTTTAGCGGCAAGACCAGTATTCGAAAAGTCATGATAGAAGGGGTAATATCAATTAGACAGAATTCCCCCGTAGTTCTCAGAATATCCGACGGGAAAAATAGTATAGAGGTTATCTCTGAAAAGATGCCGGAAATAGCATTAAATAGGCCAATAGCCAGGGAAAGGGTAGAGGAACAGCTTTACAAGACAGGAAATGCACCCTTTAAATTCAGAAGGTTGGATGTGGAGCTGGAGGAGGGTCTTACGGTACCTGTAAGTGAAATTAATAACTTAAGAAGAAAAGCTTTAGATGAGCTTTACAATATAAAAGCAGCAGTCGATACTAAAAAAAGGTCGGAATCGGTTGGGGAATGGGGAAAATGTTTGTTTGATTTCCCGGGAAATAGTCGAAAAGAAAAAAATAATGTTAAAATTTCTATCTATATTTACAGCTGGAATAAAAAATACCAAAATAATGCTTTATTTAAGGCAGATATAATATATATACCTTTTAAGGAGCTTTTGAATCAGGAAAACTTAAGGTATTTTGATGAATTAAAACAAAAGGGCTGTAGTATATACGCAGCACTTCCCGCCATTACAAGGGGAAATTATGATAAGCTCATAAAGTCAAAGCTTCCAGGTATCATTAAAAGCGGAATTATAGATGGAATTCTTTTGGGCAATATAGGGCAGCTCAAATATGTAAAGGACGCTCCGGGGATTAAGCTTAGGTGTGATCATAGTTTTAATATATTTAACAGTGCGACTTTAGCCCAGTTACATGGTTTGGGGGTAGATGGGGCCGTATTGTCCCCCGAATTGAACCTTGAGCATCTAAAAGAAATGGCTAAGGACAGTTATATGGATAAAGAGGTAATTGTATACGGAAGGCTTCCTGTTATGGTAAGTGAGTATTGTCCTGTGGGCTGTGTAGTGGGAAAAAAGGAGTCAGGCAAGGAATGTAAGCAAAGCCCTTGCGAGGGTAGATATGATCTAAAGGATAGGATAGGAGCCCGATTTCCTGTTTTGTGTGACAGAATAGACTGCAGGAGCACAATTTTAAGTTCGGACAGGCTTTCTATACCTGAGTGTGTGGGGGAGCTTAAAATAATCGGAATTGAGACATTCAGATTTAATATATGGGATGAGAGTAATGATGATATTGATAAGTTGATAAAAAAATTTATATGAAATGAGAGGATTGAGGTATAAATGCATTCAAAAGGGGTTAAAATTTTTGTAGAAATTTGTAGAAAAGGCGTATCTCTTCCTGAGTATGCCAGACATGGAGATGCAGGGATGGACATATTAGCAGCAGAAGATGTGGTAATAGAGCCTGGGGAAACGGTTATTATACCTACAGGACTTAAGGTTGCAATTCCAAATGGGTACGAGTTGCAGGTGAGACCTCGAAGCGGTATATCCTATAAAACACCGCTCAGGGTTTCAAACAGCCCGGGTACCATTGACAGTGGTTATAGGGATGAGGTTGGGATTATTATGACCAACACATCAACTAAAAGGGATACTGATGATTTGCTGCCTATCAGCAGCATAGGTAATATTAACGGAACGTATTCTATTAAAAAGGGAGACCGGGTTGCCCAGATAACTTTGCAGGTTGTTCCTCAAATTGAACTTGAAGTGGTGGACTCTGTTAAGGATATAGGCATCAATCGCGGAGGCGGATTTGGCTCCACCGGTACAAACTGAATAGTTTTACATTTAATCTATAGCCTTTATCTATGCTAAGGCCTAAAGGCTATAGATTATGTTTAGGTTTCTTATTACGACTATCAAAGTTTGCAAAATTCCTTAGAGATTTTCTGCAGCTTCCAGAGCATCAAGTAATGCCTTAAGGTCCTTGTAAGCTTCAAGGAATGTACTTTTAACCTTCTCGCCGTTTCTAATTGCACCATAAAAGTTTTCAAACTCTTCCTTGTATCCGCCTTCAGACTGAACAGTTTCTACATAATCAGGCGAATTTACCTTCTTGATGGTTATGTTTTTACCTTCCACTACCATAGTTCCTTGTGTTCCAAGTATTTTAAGCTTTCTTTCTTGATGCCCCATTGAGCTGAAGTAGTAATTAAATACACAACTCACGTTTTGAGAGGTGTTGAAGAGAAAGCTCATTGAATCGATTTCTCCCAATTCAGGATTTATGCTCTTTGTAATGGCTTTTCCTGAATCTATTTCTCCAAAAAGATCGCGGAAGACAGCCATGTTATGTACTCCTCCGTCTGTTATAAAACCGCCGGGGTATTGGTGCTTGATACGCCACTGGGTCTTGGCATATTTATTGCTGGTTTCCAAAAGGTCAAAGCAGTCCCAGAATGCAGAATAAGGCGTTCCAATGCTTCCGCTGTCCAAAAGTTCTTTGATTTTTATGTTTAGTGGATCATATCTGAAATTTTCAGCCACTGTCATTATAGTTTTATACTTTTCTTCAAATCCCAGCATGGCTTCTGCTTCTTTCATATTAGCTGCAATAGGCTTTTCAACTATTACATGCTTGCCTGCATCAAGAGCCTCTTTCGTTACCTCATAATTTAAGTGTATGGGAAGCAAAATGCTGACGGCTTCAATTTGGGGATTTGCCAAAACTTCCTTGTAGTCTGTTACATAGGGAACATTTCCCGCCATTTGGGCAAATTCCTTTGCTTTTTCTACAGTATGGTTGCATACCATAACAATTTCGAACTTATCCTTAAGCTGTTTGAGTGCAGGCCAGTGAAGGTCCTTTGCGGCGATTCCGCAGCCTAATATGCCAAGCTTTACGGGTTTCATATTATTCCTCCCTAAATGCGTAAAAATTTTAACATTTATTTAAAATATTACTTGATTAGTCCTACTACTAATATTACAATTTTAAGAGCAAAATATCAATGAGGTAAAATTTATAAAAAAATATAAAGTATACTAACGAATTATTCGATATAAATATTTACCTGGGGTATATATTTTGTATATCATTCAAAAATATTAATTGAGCAGTAAAATTTCATTTGGGATTTATAATAATTTAATGCAATTTATGTGTAAAAAGTATTGTAAACCCTCCAAGAATATATTACTATATCTTTTATGGGGAGATGATTTCATGAGTAAAACGGAAATGATAGCACTATTATTAGCAGGCGGTCAAGGAAGCAGACTCGGAGTCCTCACTAAGAATGTCGCAAAGCCAGCTGTTTCATACGGCGGGAAATACAGAATAATTGATTTTTCCCTAAGTAACTGTATAAACTCAGGAATTGAAACTGTTGGAGTCCTGACACAGTACCAACCTTTGGAGCTTAATGCACATATCGGTATCGGAAAGCCCTGGGACCTTGATAGGATGAACGGTGGAGTTACAATTCTATCACCCTATATGAAGGAAGAAGCGGGTGAGTGGTATAAGGGAACTGCAAATGCGGTTTACCAGAACATCCATTTTGTCGATAAAATTTCTCCGGAGTATGTTGTTATTCTATCTGGTGATCATATTTATAAAATGGATTATTCCCGTATGCTGGAGGCACATAAGAAGAACAATGCAGATGCAACCATATCGGTTATTGATGTGCCTTATGATGAGGCAAGCAGGTATGGTATTATGAATACTGATCCTAATGGAAAAGTAATCGAATTTGAAGAAAAACCCAAAAATCCGAAGAGCACACTTGCATCTATGGGTATTTATATTTTCACTTGGGAAGTTTTGAGGGAATATCTGGTCAAGGATAATGACGATCCTGCATCAGAGAATGATTTCGGAAAAAACATCATACCTAATATGTTAAATGACGGCAAGAAAATGTGGGCCTATCAGTTCCAGGGTTACTGGAGGGATGTAGGCACTATTCAGGCATTCTGGGAGTCAAATATGGACCTTATACAAAGGGTACCAATATTCAATCTTTTTGACCCTACATGGAGGATATATACACCAAATCCAATAAAGCCTGCCCATTATATAGGGCCTAATGGAATTATAAAAACCTCTATAGTTACAGAAGGCTGTATGATTTACGGTACGGTTCGCAATTCTGTCATTTTTCCAGGAGTCTTTATTGATGAGAACACTGTAATTGAGGATTCCATAATAATGACAAATTGTAAAATAGGAGCAAATTCCCATATAAACAAGAGCATATTGGGAGAAAACGTAATAATAGGTGATGATGTCAAAATAGGAACTGGTGAAGTGGTTCCTAACGATTTAAAGCCGGCTATTTACTACTCAGGAATTACTGTAGTGGGCGAGAGCTCGTATGTTCCGGACGCTGCAGAGCTTGGCAAGAACGTTGTTATAGAT
This sequence comes from Pseudobacteroides sp., assembly GCF_036567765.1. NCBI lineage: Bacteria > Bacillati > Bacillota > Clostridia > Eubacteriales > Oscillospiraceae > Pseudobacteroides > Pseudobacteroides sp. The sequence continues at coordinate 30,017 of NZ_DATCTU010000122.1, read as the reverse complement.
AGATTTGTTACTACTGACGATTATTGTTCACTTAATGTTCCGTCAGGCAAAAGTGTATTTAAAGGCGGTGTGTGCGATTGAAAAATGCAATGGGAATTATTCTTACAGGCGGTAACAACAGTAGAATGAAGGAGTTATCTGCAATAAGGGCTACAGCAGCTATCCCTGTAGGTGGCAAGTACAGGGCAATTGATTTTGTGTTGTCTAATATGGTTAATTCAGGTATTACAAATATTGGGGTTCTAACCCAGTATAATTTCCGTTCTCTTATGGATCATTTAGGCACTGGCAAGGAATGGGATTTGGACAGAAAAAACGGTGGATTGTTTATATTTCCGCCATATCTTTCAGATGATGGCTCAGGATGGTACAAAGGTACCGCAGACGCCATGTACAACAACCTTACATATTTGCTAAGAAGCAGCCAGGAGTATGTAATTGTATCGGTAGGCAACAGTGTCTTTAAGATGAATTTTGAAGAAATGCTCGATTATCATATAGATAAGGGGGCAGACATAACAATAGCATACAGGGATATGAGCGATTTATATCCTGAGGATTTGCCGCTTTTGGGCATCCTGTCTGTTGATAGCAATAACAGAGTTACAGATTTTGAAGAAAAGCCCTTAAGGCCTAAAGGAACTTTAGGATCTATGGGGATTTATGTAATAAAGCGTGAGCTTTTGATATATCTTTTAGAAGAGTGCATTGCTCACGGCAATTATGATTTTGTGAGGGATGTGCTGATTAAAAAGCTTGATTCTCTAAAAATTTACGGCTACAAGTTTAAGAGCTATTGGAGAAGTATAAGCTCTATTAAAATGTATTACAGGTGCAATATGGAGCTCTTAGACCCAGATGTATGCTGTCAGCTGTTTGTTGACGGCGGCAAAATATATACAAAGGTAAAGGATGAGCCTCCTGCTAAGTACAATGATGAGGCGGAGGTCAGAAACTCTATTATCGCAGATGGCTGTATTATTGAAGGTACGGTAGAGAATAGTGTCCTTTTTAGGGGTGTTACCGTTAAAAAGGGGGCTACCATTAAAAACTGTATAATAATGCAAGGCTCTGTCATTGAGTCAGGATCAACTCTGCAATATGCCGTTATGGATAAAAATGTTCTTATTACTGAAGGAAAAAACTTAAAGGGCGACGATGAATGGCCTATAATAGTAGGCCGCAAGACCGTTGTTTAGTATAAGGTAAAAATAACTTTTTAATATAAAACGAACTACTAATATGATTAGCAGTTCGTTTTTATTAATGTCCTTATCTATATTATGTTGTCCGTATAAAATTTGTGGAAATACTGGGTAATGGGGGTATTTAAGTATTATATTGAATATTTTAATGTAATGAAATATAATAATCACGTTGTTGGGAGGTGTAAAATGGGGAAAATTTTTTCCAATATATCCGGCTGCTTTAATTTTAAAAGCATAAAGCTTTCTTTTATTGCAGCAGTAGTAATGATATTTTTAATTAGCCTTTTAGCACAATCTTATGCATCAACAAACAGCCCAAAAAACCAAAACTTTTTGAATGGTAATGAATCCGGTTCAGACGATTCAAATACACCGACATATAAGGAGGTTACCGGCTTAACTATACTCATTGACTTTTCAGATTGCCCTGGGGAGATTCCTAAGGAAGAAATGGGCGACCTCATTAATAAGGCAGGGTATAACGGATTTGGCAATAACGGGTCAATGAGAGATTACTTTTTTGATATATCGGAACGTAAGCTTCTATACACAAACAATGTATACGGCTATTACAGAGCACAAAAGCCCAAGTCTTACTATAATGACATAAATGCCAAGGGCAGGGACAAGGAACTTGTCAGCGAGGCACTCCAATTTATGAAGCAAAGCGGGTTTGATTTTTCAAAGATTACTACAGATAATAATAAAATGTTAATTGCAGTTAACGTGTTATATGCGGGGGAGCGAAATGTTTATTGGGGTGTAGGTCTTTGGCCCCGTCAAGGAGAAATTGATAAGTTTTATATCGGTGATGCTTATATTAGCAAATATCAGATTAGCAATATAGGTGCAAGTCCGGCTATAGGCACTTTAGTTCATGAGAATTGCCATTTGCTTTTCAATTATCCGGATCTTTACGACTATGAGGATGATTCATATGGAGTAGGGAAGTACTGCGTTATGGGAACCACCGGCAAAACAAATCCTCAACCGCCTAATGCGTTTTTAAGAGGTATAGTATCAGAATGGGGAAGAGTTATCAAGCTAAATGATCTACCGGATAAGACGAAGGTGACAATCAATGCCAATTCCCCCGATGTTTTTGTATACTATGGACCTTATGCAAATGAGTTTTTTGTGGTTGAGTGTATTGCTAAAAAAGGAAGATGGTCCGATATGCCTGATGAGGGCTTAGCTATATGGCATGTAGATGTTAATGGAAACAACGACTACCAGGAAATGGCGAGTGACAGGCATTATAAGGTATCACTAGAGCAAGCTGATGGATTATTTGAGCTTGAGAAGAATATTAACGGAGGCGGTGATGGTGACTTGTTTCATCACGGCTACAAAGACAGGTTTGATTTTGACACAACTCCCAGTTCAAGATGGTGGGATAACAAAGACTCTGGTTTTGCAATTACCGATATCAGTGAAGCAGGCGATACAATGACTTTTGTTGTACACAACAATAATGTTTCTGTAACATCGACACCGGGATGGACATCTACCCCTATACCAACAACAGAGGTAACCCCATCATGGACATCCACCCAAACCACCACAGCGACAATAACAGCAACACCCACACTCATCGTAACTCCTACAACAACGTCTACAGCAACACCTACAACAACACCTACATCAACAGCTACTCCTACACCCACAGCATTTTTCACTGACTCACCAACAGCTACAATACTTTCTAAACCAACTGCCGACCTATTTGTTTCTATAAGCGGATATGTTTTACCTGACTTTTTTACCGAAAATGATAATTCTATGGTTTTGAAAGGTTTTGCCATTAGTGTTCAGGGAACCGATATTAGGGCAATTACAGACAGAAAGGGATATTTTCAGCTAAGCGGGTTGAAAAGAAGTGAGGATGGCTATGATATTGTTATAACCAAGCCTAATTATTTCAAATGCAATATTAAAATCGATGCTGTTTTGGAAAACATGTCTGTATCAAGGAAGAATAACCCTATTATTATGTGGTGCGGGGACGTAAATCAGGATGGAACCATCAATTTGATTGATGTTATACGGCTGGCACTTTTGTTTAACTCAGTAGAAGGAGACTCAAAGTATGAAGCTGCGGCTGATTTCAATTTGGATGGAGTAATAAATTTGAGAGATTTTTATGTTGTTTCAAAGCATTTTAACCAAACAGCCAATGATTTTTCACATAGCATTTGGTGAATTTGTTTTAAATATGACTTGATTATGCATCGGATTTAAATTAAAATAAAATGAAATAAGAAGTGATTTAATTTGTAATCATGATAAAATACTTAAACCAATATATGCAGCTGTCATATGGTCTTTAGTGTTTTAGCTATAAATAGAAAAGGAGAATCGGTATGGATAAAATTAAAATGAATGTTCCCCTTGTTGAGATGGACGGAGACGAAATGACTCGAATCATCTGGAAAATGATAAAGGATATTTTGCTTGAGCCATACATAGACCTCAAAACCGAGTACTATGATTTGGGTTTGGAGTACAGGGACAAGACAAATGACCAGGTTACAGTTGATTGTGCAAACGCCATCAAAAAGTATGGTGTTGGTGTAAAATGTGCAACTATAACTCCTAATGCTGAAAGGGTAACTGAGTACAACTTGAAGCAAATGTGGAAAAGTCCTAACGGTACAATAAGGGCGATTTTAGATGGCACAGTATTCAGAGCCCCTATTATTGTAGACAGTATTAAGCCCTTTGTTAGCACATGGAAAAAGCCTATAACAATTGCCAGACATGCGTACGGTGATGTATATAGAGATGTTGAATACCGTGTCGAGGGTGCGGGAAAGGCAGAGCTTGTTTTCACTTCAGAAAGCGGAGAAGTTACAAAACAAACAATTCACGATTTTGACGGTGCAGGAATAATTCTTGGAATGCACAACCTTGATAAGTCAATTGAAAGCTTTGCAAGAGCATGCTTCAACTATGCACTTGATATGAAGCAGGATTTGTGGTTTGCTACAAAAGATACAATATCAAAGAAATATGATCACACATTTAAAGATATATTCCAGGATATTTATGATAAAGAATACAAGCAGAAGTTTGAAGCAGCAGGGATCGAATATTTCTATACTTTGATAGATGATGCTGTAGCACGTGTTATAAGATCTGAAGGGGGATACGTCTGGGCTTGTAAAAACTATGACGGTGACGTTATGTCCGACATGGTTGCAACAGCCTTTGGAAGCCTTGCAATGATGACTTCCGTATTGGTATCGCCTGAAGGATACTATGAGTTTGAAGCTGCTCATGGAACAGTTCAGAGACACTATTATCAGCACCTAAAAGGACAGGAAACTTCAACTAACTCAATGGCTACATTATTTGCATGGACCGGAGCACTTAAAAAACGCGGTGAAATGGATGGAATAAATGAACTGGTTGACTTTGCCGACAAGCTTGAGAAGGCATCACTTCTTACAATTGAAGAGGGTGTGATGACAAAGGACCTTGCACAATTATCTGAAGTTAAGGATAAGAAAATAGTTAATACAGAGCAGTTCTTAAAAGAGATCAACGAAAGATTGGTAAAAATGCTTTAATAGAAGGTTAAATGCCTTTACCTTTGAAAAGTATAACCCAAAACATAAAAAGCCCTCAAACCGGCTACAGCACTGTTTGAGGGCTTTTACATTTAACATTACTCGGTTACTTTTTTGTCCGATTAAAAAGCTTTCGGCTTTTAAGCTCACCATCTCCGCTTTTCACGTCTACCAGGTCTAATACAAACATAAATATGGGTATACCTATTATAAGCCCCCATACCTTAAAGAAGTGCTCACCTACAAGCAGTATAATAAATGTAAGGAACACAGGCAGTTCTGTCTTTGAGGACATGAGCTTGGGGTTTAATATATATGCCTCTATTGCATGCAGAATTGCAACCATTAGCCAGACCAATAAAACTAGATTTATTCCTCCGTTATTGAACGCAATAAGGCTAAGGGGTATTAGAGAAATAAAAACACCTGCTACAGGAATAAGTCCGAGTATAAAAATCATAAGTCCCAAGCCTAAAACCTGCTGGAAGCCTAGAGCATAAAGCATGATTGTAGAAAGAATGCAGTTTATGAAGGCAATGGCAAACTGGGCTTCAATAACCTTTCCGAAGGAGTTTACAAACTTATTGCCGAAGTATTCAATCTCAAAATAAAAAAGTGAAAGCTTGCTGGTTTTAAATTTTGATACAAATCTGTATATCCTGTTTTTTTCCAAGAGAAAGAAAAGACTAAGGATAAGTGATAAAAGAATATCCAGGCCCAGCCTGCTTATGCTAGTGGCTGATTTGGCTGCAAATCCTATACCTTGATCCAAATAATCCATAATCTTTATATCCTTTATGTTGAATTGTTCCAAGAAGGACATTATGTTTTTTTCCAGGGCAGTATCATGTAGTTGCTTATAATACTTGTTAATCTGGCTTAATACATTCTTAATCTCATCAAATACCAATGGCAGAAAGTTATATAAGCCTAGCACAACAGCTGCCAGTAGCACAAGGTATAGGGTCACCGTCACAACCTTTTGCTTGATACGGATAACCCTGGAAATTTTGGAGCTTATAAAGCTTTGTGCTTTATGCATAAGGTATGTAAAGATAAATGTCAGCAAGAAAAGGTTGAGCATACTTCGCATAAAGTACAAAAATAGTGTAAGTATGATAAGTACGATAATTCTTCTTGTGGAGTCTTTTTTGAAAAAACTGATTATGATTTCCATTAATACGATTAACCTCCCATATAAGTAGTTTTCAGGGTATTATAACATTATATCGGAATAAACTGCCATGTTCAATATTAAAATATAAAATATGATATAGTATTACATTTATAGGCTGCAAATATAAACAAATACATTGGATTATATATCACTAATTAACGGTTTTCTAAATGGTGTTATCATTTTTGTACTGCAAATTATAAAGATTGAAGTACATTCCTTTCTTAGCTAAAAGCTCCTGATGTGTTCCTGTTTCTCTAATTTTACCCTTATGAAGTACAATTATCATGTCTGCATGCTGGATTGTTGAAAGCCTGTGGGCAATAACTATTGTTGTTCGGTTCTTTGTTATTTTCTCCAGTGCATCTTGGATTAAGGCTTCCGTTTCGGTATCGATATTGGCAGTAGCCTCGTCGAGCATCAGGATCGAGGGATTGTAGGCAAGAGCTCTTGCAAAGGCTAAAAGCTGCCTCTGTCCTGCAGATAGTGTGGCCCCTCGTTCTCTCACTTCTTCATCATAACGGTTATCAAACTTTTCAATAAACTTGTGGGCGTTTACATTTTTGGATGCAGATATGACAATTTCATCTGTGATGGACTTGTTGTTCAGCTTTATATTGTCCTTTATCGTTCCCCCAAATAAAAACACATCCTGAAGGACCACCGACATCATCTGTCTTAGGGAATTTTTGCCTATGGATTTTACATTGATACCGTCGATGGTTATTTCGCCCTTCTGAATTTCATACAGCCTGTTGATTAGATTTATGATAGAGGTTTTGCCTGCACCTGTTGCACCAACTATAGCAACGGTTTTTCCTTTTGGAACCTTGAAGCTTACATCCCTCAAAACCCATTCTTCATTATTATATGCGAACCATACGTTTTTAAACTCGATATCTCCTTTGATTTTACTTGATTTGGGTAAATCATACCCGGCATTTTCTTCTGCAGGAGTATCAAGTATCAGAAAGATTCTTTCTGAGGAGGCCATAGAAGATTGAAGTATGTTGTATTTTTCGGATAAATCGTTAATGGGCTGAAAGAACATGGTGATGTAGTTGACGAAGGCAAACATTACACCAAACTGAAGGCTTCCGCTTATTACATCCCCGCCTGCAAACCACAGCAGCACTGACAGGCATAATGCAGATACCAGGTCATTTAAAGGTCTGAATAGACCGAAGGCCACAACTTCTTTCATTCCGGCCTTATAATAGGTTGTATTAATGTCCTCAAACTTTTTAAAGTTTTCTTTTTGCCTGCCGAAAACCTGTATTATTCGCATACCTGATATGTTTTCGTACATGGCGGCATTAATTCTGGCCAATGCTACCCTTACAGACCTGTATATGGCACGTATCTTTATTCTGAATATACCCGCTGCCACAGATACAATTGGTAGAACAGCTAGAACAATTAGTGCGAGCTTGAAATTAAGGCTTAACATAATTATGGATATTCCCACCAAAATTGATATATCTTTTATAAGGTTTACCAGTACATTTGTGTACATCTCGTTAAGGTTTTCAGTATCGCTTATAACCCTTGTGACAAGTCTTCCTACAGGGTTTTTATCAAAGAAGCTTAAAGGTAGCCTTTGAATGTGATTGAATATTTCCATTCGCATATTAAAAATGATTGTCTGGCTGGTATAGCTTAAAAGTGATATTTGCAAGAAGTTTAGCAAAAATCCTATAACTATAACGCCAATAAACAGGAAGGCAAATAACTTTACAGAGCTTATGTCTTTAGAACGCAGAAGCTTGATTTCATCTTTAGAAAGGCTTCTGGCAGGGAAACTGCCGTCTTTTGTTTTATAGGACAATCCTTTGCCGGATGGGTCACTTATTATGGAACCGGATAAGTTAGCATTATTCTTTAAATAACCCTTAACCAGATATGCTTTCTTACCTTCATAGATCATTGAGTAAATGCTGTCAGAATTCGTATTCTTTAAATCACCATCAGTCTGGGCAAATTTTTTGCCATCGATTGATTTCTCATTTGGAGCGGCTGAAGTGGCTATAAGAGGTTTTGTGTAGCCGTAAAGATAATCATCTATAACCTTTTTCATAATGAGAGGTCCAGAGAGGTCTGTCAGGGTTGTTGCAAAAAGAAGAATCATAGATATGGCAAAAAACAGCCTGTATGGTTTGGCGTATTTAAGAAGCCTTTTCATAAGCCTTGAGTCATAATTTTTTCCTAAATTTTCTTCTTCAAGAAAGCCAAGATTTTCTTCCGGCATTTTTATTCCTCCTCCTCAATCTTTTCAGCAAGAAGCTGTTTTTGATAGAGCTCATAGTATACCCCTTTTTGATCAAGGAGAGAAATATGATTTCCTCTTTCAATTATACGGCCTTCATCAAGCATTATTATTTCATCAGCATCTTTAACGGCTGATATCCTATGGGAAACCATGATACTGGTTCTCTCCGACATTATATCCCTTAAGGCACCTAATATTTGTGCCTCGGTATGGGTATCCACGGCTGACAGGCAATCATCAAGAATAAGAAGTGACGGATTACTTAAAAGAGCCCTGGCTATTGATATCCTTTGTTTCTGACCTCCTGAAAGGTTCACCCCCCGTTCTCCAACTATAGTCTCATACTTCCTTGGAAAATCCATTATATCGTTATGAATTCCTGCAGCTTTTGCAGCCTTTATGATGCTTTCTTCATCAGAGTCCCGGAAAAAGCCGATGTTTTCTCTTATGGTTGCAGAAAAAAGTATTGTGTCCTGCGGGACATATCCTATGTTTTTTCTGAGGGACAGCAGCGAAATTTTGTTTATATCCATATCATCAATAAATAAAGTCCCCGGATTAACATTATAGAGCCTTGGTATAAGGTTTATTAGTGTTGTTTTGCCGCTGCCTGTTCTGCCGCATATTGCAAGGGTTTTGCCTTTCATCAAAGAAATATTAATGCCTTTAAGTGAGGGCTTCTGGCTGCCAGGATAAGTGAAGTTCAAATCCTTCATTTCTATCTTCCATTGGAGATCATCCTTGGATAGTGAATCTTTTGAGTCAATTATATCGGGCTTTTCATCCATCAGTATGTTAACTCTTTTGAGTGAAACTATGCCCTTTTGAAATATGCTTGTAACCCAACCTAAAGCTGCTATAGGCCAAATCAACTGCAAAAGATATCCTGCGAATGTTACAAACTCACCGAGAGTTATTTCACCGTAAATAACCTTGAGGCCTCCATATAGTAGGGTAATTGCGAAGGTAAGGTATGAAATGGCCATAACCAGGGGATGAAGAGTGCTCATTATGCGGACAAACTTAAGATTCATTTCCTTGTTATGCAGATTGGACTTTTTAAATTTTTCAAGCTCCTCGCTTTCCTGCACAAAAGATTTTATAACCCTTATGCCGGAAATGTTTTCCCTGGTTTTCTCGGTAAGGTCGGATATTGCTTCCTGCATTTTGTTAATTTTCAAATGCATATTCTTTACATTAGCTACCACAACTATAATCAAAAAAATCATGGGGCTAAAGGCTGCCAAGGTCATTTTGAAGCCAGCTGTGAGGACAAGCATTACAAGTATCGCTGCAGGAAGAAGAAGACTGTCCGATGCGAGTGCAACGCCCTGACCCACCATCATTCTTATATTGTCAATGTCATTTGTAGCATGAGACATTAAATCACCGGTTTTGTGATTATTGTAATAGGTTGGTGAAAGCCTTTGATACTGTGCGTAAAGCCTTTCCCTAAGAGTCTTTTCAATAAGCTTTGATACCCCGAAGACCAGATATCTCCATGAAAAACGAAATATTGCAGTGCTGATTGAAACCACAACAATAAGGAGGGAGTAGGTAACAAGATCATCTTTGGTAAAATCACCGGATTTGAGTTTGTCCGTAAGAACTCCTAGTACCTTTGGCAAGACCATCTGAAGTATATCTACCATAAAAATACATATAATCCCTGCAACATATTTATATTTGCATTTTAGTATAACGTCTTTTATATATCTTAGTTCTTTCATAATTGTTATTCCTAATCTGTGATTTTATTTCAACTATCATTCTAGCACTAAATCGGTAAATTACAATACAATTTAGAAATTAATATAGTTTGGAAAATTGCTCTACCTCTAAAAAATTTTGGTTCAACAATAAATTTTGTGGTACATAGAAAATAATTACAGAGGTTTCATGCAAACATAGACTTCTATTTAAGAAAGTTTTTTTAATTAATATGCTAAAGAGTATATAAATACCAAAAACTTTGTGTTAAAGTTAGCATATTAAGGTAGTGTGTTGAAATAGAATCATAAAATTATATTAATTTTGGAGGGAGTATATGAAAACCAAACGGATATTTATCAAAATTATGGCACTAGTAGTTTCAATTCTTATGCTGTTTACATCAATGCCTCTTGATGCACTGGCATATTATAAGGAAAAAAGCGAGGGTATTTCCATTAAAGATAAAAATGGAAATACCATTATAACAAATTCCAGTTGGGAAACAAAATTCCCATACGGAACCTTTGCATTCAGTACCAGTGAACTGACGGTAAATGAAGGCGGTGAAGGCAAAATAACCGTTTATAGGCTTGGAGGAACAAAAGGGCGGGCTTCAGCCGTGATAAACTATGTGCCGGCAATAACAGATATTGCAGAAGGGGTAAAAAGCTATAGCAATGCAGCAGGCTCTTCAGATATTTCAATTAGGGTTGAAGATCCATTACCTATTACCAAGTACCAGACTCTTGGAAAGGACCCTGACCCCATTAAGCCTTCCCCGGCAGTGGGAATCAGTACAGGCAAGATAGATGAGAAGGGTGATCTTCATCTTAACCTTGCAAAAGATGCAGAATCATATCAATGGTATATTTTCGCGGATAATGCATGGAAGATAGTTACTGGAGCAACCAATAATGAATTTACCATTTCAAAAGACGATTATTTAAAATATGACGTAAGATGTGTATTCACCATTAAAGGGACAGCGTACTGCTCCGACTCTGCTAAAGGTGTGGCTTATGAATATACCAAACAGGAAGTCATAGGCACTCCTCCCGCTGATATAGACCTAAACCCGCCGACAACTTATTCTGTTGTTCCAATGGATAGCCCGGATAAATATGCAGGATACGCATTCACAGTGACCTTTGCTGAAGATGAATGGGTGAAGGATATATATGTTTCATCTAAGGATAACACCAAGTCAGAACCTGATAAGTTCGGAACGTTTACCATTGTGGGCTGTGAGGGTGGTTCACTCTATGATGCGGCAAATACCTTGATGCTTCACATAAAAGAAAATGAAGCTTCAACTGCAAGCCAAATCGGATTTGATGTAAAGAGTGTTACAGTGGATAAGGCATCCGGGACAGCTAACCTTATAGTTAAACGCACAGGCGGAAATCAAACAGTATTGTCTGTGGATTACAGCACAACTGATGGCACAGCCGTTGCAGGAAAGGATTACGGTTCATCATCAGGCACGCTGAACTTCTATTCGGATATTGATGAACAAACTATCAAAATTCCCCTCATAAATGACGGAAAAGCTACAAATGAGAAGGTTAGCTTTACTGTCACCATTTCAAACCTCAAAGGAGACACAAACAAAATTTGTTCTCTGACCGATACCACAGCAACTGTTTATCTATACAATACAGCGGCTGAGTCTAAAAAGAATCTGGCCACAATGTTATATGATAAAGACGTTATCGATGCAACGGGTAATACTACGGAAGCCCCAGATTCGTTGGCACCAACAGAGCTTGCCACCGTTGGCGGAACCGAGATTAAAAATAAAAAGGATTCTCCATCGGCTACAATTGTTTATCCGGATAAAGATGATAAGAATGGAGAAATCAAGGCATTTACATATAATTATTCACTTGGCAGCATAAGTTTTTCCAACCCTATAAACAGGTGGATGGACAGGACATACATAGCCAATAAAAGCAATCAATCCTACGGAGATACACTGAGCGGCCTCTACAAATCAGGCTGGACAGGTGGATCCGCAGACGGCAATGGTTGGAAACTTGAATCAAAAGGTAATTCATCGGGAGAATTAACCATTCCATATGGGTCCGCCATGTATTCAAGATTTTACGGTACATTTTCATGGAATGCCTCACTGGCAAGTGATGGAGATTTATTTCTTTATGGCCTTGAATATGTTTATCCTTATTTTCAGATTTTGAAGTCAAGTGGTGAGCAACACGCTTATGTTAATGCCAATCACAGTACATCAGGAAATTGGTGGGATGGTTATACTCTAAGATGGTATACTTCCGGGTCTATTGACAGTTCTTGGAATGTAGGCGATAACGTAGGCAAATTACGCCTCGGAACACAGAGATACGATGCACATAACGGCAAAAGTAATGCTTTGGCTGCTTTAAACGATGGATACCTTGTACGCCGTAAATTTGACAACAAGTTTGGGCTGCGTATTTATACAGCAAATGACAGCGACAGTTCGCCCTCAGGTTCTGCCCAGCTTACTGAAGCCTCCGGCGTTTACAAATCCATTCAGCCTACCGTATCCATAGTAAACGGAAGCGGTGGTGTGGATGGTTCAGGAAAGCTCTACGTAGGCTCCACTATTCAGGTAGAGCTAAAATCCACTGCAAGCTACAAGCCTGCAACCGAGGATTCGACCCTTGATTATGGAGTTTACCTCACCGATTCCAGCGGTAAGATTGTAGCCACCGGGAAAAAGGAAGCTGGAAGCAACAGGTACAATATTAATATGATATGGAATGGATTTACACAATCTTCCCTAACCGATACTTATACCATAAATGTTGTTATGACTAGGAGTCAGGAATTTAAGATAGATATTCGTCCTTCTGTCCAACGATTGAAGGATGTGGATGGTAATGTCTTAAACAGTATCGATACCGACAAAATAACAGAAACCATTGACAAATTTAAATCACATGGTTCAAACTTTATTACAATAGGATATTCAGAAACTGATAAAACTTCCGCAAACCGTTTTACATATAAACAAAAAAATATCAACAAGAGTGACTTGACAGGGACCGATACTACTGGAGTTATAAAGTATCCTTCCAATATTGAGAACATTCATTGGATTAACTTTAACCTCCCATCAGATGACATTATCATTTTGGACGGCAAATCCTTTTATGGAAATGAAAAAATATATCTTGAAATGAGGAACCTGTCAACAGCATCACTTGATTTCAGGTACTATGAGAAAAATTATATAACTGCGGCAAACGATATGACCACAAGCATTTCTCAAACTGGATTGTATCTTGATAAAAATGGCAATGGAAGAATTGACGGATATTTTAACAAGCAAACAGGTTATTTTATCTTGGATAAAGACAGTAAAGGAAACGATGTAGATGAGTTTATATATTTCCTAAACAAAGGTACCGACTACGACGAAAGCGTTTTTGCACCTGTTCCTATGTACGATTCAAAGGGGCAAATTGCGGGCTATAGGCAGTATTTCCTTAAAACCTTCTATACCATGACACCTCGCAGCTTGGTTGCACCTGCAGGAGCTAACTCCAATGACTATGCACAGGTAATTCCTGCCTTTATAGCAGATGTAACAAACCCCAACCAATATGCGAAACTTACTTCAGAACAAAAGGCGTACCGTTACATCATAAGTGGTAAGAGCAGGAGCTATATAAACAACTCTATACCTCAAAACGAGAGTGATTATGCCGTATCGTCAGACAATCATCTGATGTACGGGGCAGAGGCAAGTACATTGTCAACTGTGGATATTCCTCTTGGAGGAGACCGCAATCCACCAAAGCTCTCAGGGAAGTCCTTTACATGGACACCGGATTATCACGGCAACCTACGCAGTAAATTTGCAAATCCAAGCCCAATATTTATACCCCACAGCCTTGCAGGAGACAATATACCGATTGCTGAAATTGCCGGTATCGATACCAATACCGGTGTAGTAACATACAAGGATGGTGCCGAGGATGCTGCTGCAAAAATCAATAACTATCTTGGATCCTTTACAAGCGACGACACCTTTGCTCTTTGTGTCCAGGAACAGAAAAAAGCAGGAGTCTCACTCCTTGATGATTCCGAAATACCGGATCCTGAGACTGTAAGCCATAGCTCCAGCGGTTCATATCAAAATTCTGATTATCTTAAGGCACAAAACGGCTCATCTACTCCAGAGTCAGGTGTTGATATGGGGCAATCAGGAAATGAATTCCCGGAATTCAACCTTGATATTGGAACAAAGCTCCCAGTTGCCGAAATTGGTGTTTCGGATTATATAACCATAACCATGAATGGCTATGAGGTTGGCTTCTCGATCGGTATACCTTTAGGTGGATATAATTCCAACGGGGATGCCGGTACGGGCGGTACAGGTTCTTCTGGAGGATCTGGAGGGTCTGGAGGATCTGGCGGTTCCGGCTCTTCAACCTCAGAAAGCAACTGGTTTGGACCTAAAAAAGCAAACGCAGCTAACATGGAAGATATGGGAAAACTCAAAAACTTTCTTAGAAACCCAAGCATGGAAACTGCCAAAGGTGCAGATGATTCTTATGCAAATGCCAAAGATAACGGCAAGATGAAGTCCAGTTCATTTTCAGTGGATTTCTCAGTTTCCCTCGCGTTCCTATTTAAATACAATCCCATTGACAATGCCTTTTACTTCAGTCAATTCTCAGCTGCCATAGCAGCAGAGCTTCAATACAAAATGCAGTATAGGCTCACCCCATGCCCCATTGTCTATGTTTATGTCACTGTGGGTATCAGCATTGAAATTGGCACAGGTTTGACTGTTGACCGTGATCCAAAGGAAGAACCAACTGCTGCTTTGTCAACAGAGATGATTCTTAATCCTGGCCAGACGTATAAGTTTGATACAGACTATAAAGCATTTAATGTTACTTTCTCCGGAAAACTTGGTTTAAAGAGTACTTTGTCAGGATTCAAGGAAGGTTATATAAAGTCTGAAGGTGACGACCCGGTAACTGTAACTCTTAAAAAGCAGGATGGCAACAAGCTAAGCAGCAAATACCAAGTTACACTGGTAGCTCTGGAAAAAACTACAATTAAGCGTGTTGCAAGAGTAGTAGATGCCGACAGTGACGTTTACTGGAACGGTATGACAATTTCTCCTGAGGCATTTGTGGAAGCAGGTGCAGGAATAGGCATAGAAATAATGAAGTTTGAAGTATTCATTAAAATCAGCGTTGGATGCAAAATGACTCTTGGTGCATACGAAAAGGAATATGATACTGCAACAGGCCTATATTCAGGAAAATATGAAGGATTTAGCTTTGATGAGTTTGACTTTTCCCTTGGACTTGGTTTCAGGGTGGTTTTACTATTATTCAGCTATGAGATGGATCTTATAAAGTATAGCATCACATATGACAAGAAGGATGGCTGGAAACACAAATGGTCTGCACTGGGAGATACATTTGGCGGTGATATAGGCACCCTTTCCATGACCGACACAAAAGGAAACACAACAAATGCCGGAGTGAGGATTAAGCTTCCCGGAAGTACCGAAGCTACCCAAAAAATTTATCAACCACATCGAGACGATGAGCTAACGGCATTATCATACAACCCCACAGACAGCAATGTTCCTTTCCAGCTTTCAGGCTACGGCAGCTCTGGAGATGCTTTCAAGCTGGCTGACGGCTTATTGACAGGCTACGATTATAAGGTTGTAACCGTTGGAAAGGACAACTATGTTATATATACGTACGGCCGCAAAGGAGCTGCAAACGAAGTAGACAACAGCATGCTTGTTATGTCAAAGCTTCGAGTTACTTCTGCAAACGGCAAGGAAAGCTATGGTCTTGTTAACCCGGTTAACGAGCTTAGTTTAGCACCTTATATTCTCCTTGACACCACAGACGGCAAAACCGATGATGGAACAGGGGACCTTGATTTCAATGCCTGGGCAGACGGCAATAACATAAATGCTGCATGGATAAGCTATGGAAGTGCATCAGCAACTGCTCCAACAATATTGACCAAGCCCACATCCAATGTTCCCCAACTCACTGACGGAACAAAAATGGATGTAACAAATTACAAGAACACAGGTTTTGTACCTGAAGAGCCAAAAGTAGTTGCAGATCCAGGTTCCAAACCCTTAGAACCGGTGCAATCGGATTATTATAAGTCGGATACCGACTTCAATAAAAAGTACAGCACTTATGAAGAGGCAAAAAGTGCCTATGATGTTGCATTAGCTGACTACACCCAATATGATGGAAAGAAAAAGGCATACGATGATTATCTTGTGAAAAAGAAGGAATACGATACTGCAAAAGCTTGGTATGACTACTTTGCATCAGTGGATAATTATAACAACTATATTCAAAGCAGAGCAACAAAGGCAGCAAAGAATACTGTAATCAAAAAAGCCTCCTTTACAGTTAAATCATCCTACAGCGGCACAGAAGGTTTCACCGCCTCCAAAGTTATAAGCAGTGCCCCAGGCTCTACTGTGTATGTGCCCGATTCATCAGGGGACGGCTCGGCTGTATTCTATGCACAAGCGGTACATTATAATGACACAGAGCTTAAAAAAATGGTTTCGGACTATACTTCCTATTTAAATAATTCTTATCCGGGAAGCGATGCTTCAGAATCCATTCGCCAATACCGCCTGCTTTATCAGACCGGGCTTTGGGAAACCTACGGTAAGGGCACCCAATTATCTGCAAGTGTAAACGGTAAGATTACAAGTGTGGGAATTTCTGCCAACCAGACACTGGATAATATTGAAACAAAGAAAATAGGTGACACGTACTATATTGCATATACCACAAGTCAGCAGGAGATTCAGGCACAGGATTTTGTAACCATACGCAGGCTGTATATTCGTACAGCAACTGTAAACGCTGATGAAACAGTTACTTTAAAGACGCCATATCTTATTAAAATATTGGTAGATTATGACCGGAATAAGGGCGGAAAAGACGGTGTATACAAAAACGCAAGTCTATCGAAGGCATATTCCGATCCGTATTTTGCAAACCTTCAATTTCTGAAGGGCAAGATTGGTCAGCTTACAGGAGGAGAAAGCATTCAGCAGCTGTCTTCCGATACGGCAGAAAACTTCCTGTTGTTCGAAATGAACGGCTCAACCTACATAATACCTGAAGCAGAACTTAATAATATAGTGAAATCTGGAACAGGAACACTTTACCCATTCTTTACCCCAGAAAACATGACAGGAGATGATGGCAGTCCTGCACAGCAAACAACAACAGGCCGTGCTGAAGTAACAATTGGTGCTGACGGTGCCGGCAACATCTCAGCTGTATATACAGGTGCAGTTGCCAATACCGGTAATAATGCAGTGTATTTATCCAAATATGATCCCAACACTAATACTTGGGGCGTTGGAACAATGCTTGCAATGAGGAACATGCAGGTTTATGAGGATAGTATTTCCAAAGGATGGTCTAAAGATGATGCCCAAAATGCTTATCTGGGGAAACTTAACGGGTACGCAGGCGGGTCCATGGATCAGCTTAAATTTACAAATCTCCAGATTGCATTAGGACTTTCAGCTGATGCCAATACAGTTTCAGCCTTGTCAAATGACGATAAAGCTTCAGATACAACATCGCCGGAATACAAAAAACTTTCATCCAAGTTTGGCATATCAAAGGAACCAACAGATTTATCACTGCTTGGCATGGATGATGCAGAATTGATTGCTGCCGGTGATACACCGTCCCCAACAAAGGATACATTGCTGGTAATCACTCAGGCAAGCCTTACAAAACTGAAAGAATATACAGTTAATGGTGAAAAAGCCCTTGGACCTGACGGTGACTCAACCGTAGGTATATATGCTATCAGCTATGGGGTTGGAGCTCAAAGCATAGGTGAAGATAAAGCAACCTTCGCAAGCTACGATTTCTCTGCTGGTTCAGAGCTAAGGCCAACCATATCCTTCGTAAACACAGGTGATGTTTCGATCAGGGGAAGTGCATCCAACCCAATTACTGTTAAGCTTAATATTAAGACACCTGACAATGCTTCTACAAACCTTAATACGTGGAAAATTACCCAGAACATAGCTTCAGGACAAAAAGTCGAACTTAGCGGAACGAGTGCAGCACTTACCAAGGATCTTCCAAGCGGTAGCGTCTTCTATATAACTGTGGAAGAAGATGCCTCATATTCCTCAAAAGCATTTAATGCAACCACACTATCATCTGACGGTAAAAACGGTACTTTGGTTGTATCTCCAAAGCCGGAGCTTGGATTCGAGCATTTTTCAATAAAAAGCACCGGCATAGATTCAAATGGAAATGCTGTGCTGAATGTGGATTTCCAGGTTGGAAACCGTGGAAGTGCGACTGCTGATAATGCCTATGTCCAATTTACATATGAGACAGGGAAAGACAGCAGCGGAAAAATCACATATTCACCGCTAGACTTAAGAATAGCAGGTACCAACCTTACAGTTTCAAAAGAGGAAGAGTTGAAGCTTCTTGGAGCATCAACAGATACAAATAAGCAAAACGGAATACTTTACCTGTACAATTCAAGTGATGGAGGAAATATAAGTAAGGGTAAGGGGCGTACTGTAACAGGTACACTGGTAGTCCCTGCCAGCTGCTATAAAGGAAGTGCAACAGGAAGTCTTAACCTCAATGTTGAAATTTTCAGTGATGCAGATACAGTGAAGTCCTTCAACACAGGTATGCTTGAGGCAGTTCACGGTGAATATAACAGTATCAATAACCTTAGATCAACCCAAATAGAGCATACCACCTACTTCAATACTGCCGACAGAATTACCCTTGCAATGGGTAACACAATGCGACTGCCAGTTACAATTGCCACAACAAAAGAAAGAGCACCTGTCATCACAGTAACTGAGATTTCCAATGCTTCTGACAATGCTAGGAACCTGGGGGTTCTGTATTACAAAGACACAGGCAATTTCTCAAAAGGCCATACAACAGGAACACTGGTAATCACACCAACTAAAGAGGGAACCGGGGTTATACATATAAAAGATATTGCTACCAACACCACTAAAGCTATAACATATACGGTAACCGAATATGGTGAAGGTATAAATATTTATAATGATAACAGTATGTTCAGCTTTAAAAACGCTGATGGATCCAATTATGACAAGGCATCAACCATCAGCCAGAGCTGGAAATTCAAAGGAAACATCCCCGTTTGGGGTACAGGTGTAACTGAAAATGCACCATACCTGTCAAATTTGTCTTATGGCGATAAAAACAGCTCTTTCAGCTTTACAACAGTTGCCGAATCACTTGATTTGTACTTTAATGGAAGTGTAAATGTGAAGAGCACTTTCCCTGGATTTAACAGTAATGGTATTGATATTTCCGCTGCTGGAGGAAACACAAAGTCAAGGGTCAACTTTGGCTCCAACAAAACAAATTATCCTCACACTGTCACAATAACAGTTACTTCGGAAACTGCACAGTTTGATAAGCTTGTAGAGCAATTTGCAGGTGACCAGGTACCAACGCCTTCAGATGACGATAACTCACCACGGATTTACTGGAACAGAAGTTTCCCTCAAACTGCATCAATAAAGAGCGGAACTAATATTGCCGTTGATCTTACATGCTATATATTGGATGACGGCAATTTATCATCTGTTACCTTAAATGATAATACCCCAGTTGGTCTGGTTAAAAATGACAACGGCTTCTGGCAATTTAACATACCAGTAAATGAAAATGGAACCATATCAGTTGCAGCTATTGATGCATCCGGCAATCGTACTGCTCAGTCCATTACAGTTGACTGGTTCAACAGTACAATATCACAAAATTCGGTTGGGGATGCTCCTTCGGTAACTGCTAAATTCCAGATAGGAAGCCAGGATATCCAAAACGGAGAGTATATAAATCAGGGTCAAACTGCTTATTTAAGTGCAAATGCAGTGCCGGGTAAGGTAAGCGGCTCCCCTATCAATGATGTGGCTGCTAACTATATCAGCACCAAAACAGATATTGCTGCAAACAAAACAACCTTGGATATCTCAAACATTGCTGCTGAAAGTGACGGAAGATTTTTGGTCAGCAACAACGGCTACTATCAGGTGACTGCAACAGCCAAAGATGGCACATGGAGTTCAGTGATTCTATTGATGGATCGCATGGATGTGAATCAGCCCACAGTACACCTTGAAGAGATAAGCCCGGATAACCAGGCTGCTGAAAATACAAATAGGTCACTCTCTTGGAGTGTTGCCAAGAGCAGTGCCATACTTTCCTCCATCAAGACTGCAACCATAAACGATTATCCCCTTTCCTTCCAGCAGGGTTTGACCAGAATAGCAGGTACATTCCCTGTAACATTTGGAGGAAAGTACACCCTATATGCTCAGGATATGGCCGGAAACTACAACAATAGCTCCATAACAGTAAAGGATTTCCCAATAGACATTACATCTGCTAATGTTTTCAAAGTAAGTAATTCATGGAACAATGATAAAAATAACGGATTTATCACCATAGACAGCAATTTTATAACTGGTGGTCTATATGATGCTTCAAAATCCGTGCCGATGGTCAATACTTATCGCGGTTCTTACCAGTTTGCTGCTGTAAAAGCCGCTGATGCTTCCAGATATGCTGATGCAGCAAAAGCAATTGCTCAGAATAATGGGGATTATACAAAATGGCTTAAGAATCTTAAATGGCAGGATGATCCTGTTATATCAGATCTTTCACCCGATGATTACGCCATATATGTACGTGATGCTCAGGATAAGGATAATATCAAGGTTATATCCAAAAAGTCATTGACTGTAAATGATGACTATATAACCTTTAAAACAGAAAAAACACGTTCAACCAATTATGCTCCAAAAGACGGCTCAATCACACTAACTGCATCGGGCGGTAAGGATGCACTTGGTACATACCAGTTTGCAATTCTTCCACGTACGGGCATTAATCCATCTCCTATACCGGTATCGGATGTGGAGTCCAAGGGTGCAGTGTGGGAAACCCCTGATATGCCGATGACCGACCTCAATATTAAAAAATACAAGGATTTGACCTACGGTTATTATCAGGTAGCCGTTCGGCCGATGGCAGGTGTTTCAAGTGCCGATCTCCATAATCTTGGAAAGCTTTATGATGATGTTGTATCCGCTGAATCAAATGTAGCTAATGCTGAGAAAGCTCTTACAGTGGCATCAATAAATGAATCTGTAAACACTTATATCAACAACATAAGTATGGCTCTCCAAAACTGGAACAATGCCGCTGCTGCCGACAAGGCTGCTGCTCAGGCTGAATACTTGGCTGCTGTCAATAACGATGCAACTATCCTTGATATGCTTAAGCTATGGAATGAAGCCAAGGAGGCTGTTCAAAACGGTACCGCAACCCAAAAAGACTTAAATACAGCTAAAGACAACTATAATAATGCTGTAAAAGCCTTTGCCCAAGCCCAGGCAACCTCTGATGCCAGTGACAAACTAACAAAAGCAAAAGATGCTCTGGCAATTTCCAATAAGGCATTAGAAGATCAAAGGAAGCAACTTAATGACAAGTCTAATGCGGCTTTTTCCGCTGACCCGACTCTATGGGAAAATGCAAATTCATCCATAGTTTACGTTGATTACTATATCTACAGAAATAACATAACAGAAACAGAGAATGATGAAGATGATGAGAAAAAACCTGGTACTGTTCCGGTTATAGAGTACAAGGTTGAAGATAATTGGGTAACTGTTACAGTACCGGATGAAATCAAGAGCATCGATAATGAGTCAATAGATAAAATAATAAACTATAATTCAAGTAAAAACATACTTATAACCGGTAAGAACCTACTCATGCAAATACCAAAGGGCACATTATCAAAGGGTGATAATCTCAACTCAATGGCATTATTAAACTATCAGATTCCGGCAAAACCACAAGACTATGTAATAGCCTATACAGGTAAAGACGGCAAGGCCCAGATCATACCTTGGAGTTTAGTATCAACAGATGGTCTTATGTATATTGCTTCATCAAAAGGAACATACTCAGTGGTTAAAAATACATACACCTTTAGTGATGTGTCAGCTGACTTCTGGGGTGCCGCTGCAGTTTCATTTGCAGCTTCCCATGAGCTTTTTAAGGGCACAGGCAAAAATACATTTGATCCTGATGGACATATGACTCGAGGCATGTTTGTCACAACTCTTGGACGCCTTGCAGGAGTAGATATAAAAAAATATCCCAATAGCTCCTTCAGTGATGTTCCGTCCAATGCGTGGTACAGCCCTTATATAGGATGGGCTTCGGAAAATGGCATCATAAGCGGGTATTCCTACAAAGTATTCCGACCTGATGAAATGATGACACGTGAACAGATGTGTACAATTATCAACCGTTATATAAAGAAGTTTGGCATTGAGTTTGCTAAGTCTGCAAATATTCAAAATTTCACAGACAGCAGCAAGATAAGCCCTTGGGCTAAAGAATCTGTAAACCTTTGCTACCAATACGGACTTATTAAGGGCAAAAACGGCAACCTCTTTGATCCGCAAGGAAAAGTAAGCCGTGCAGAAGTTGCCACAATTTATATGAACATGATCAATGCTGGATTAAGAAAAGGAAAATAAGCTGGAGGAAACAAATGAAGCACCTAATTCGTGTTCTTGCCTTCGTTACTGCAATAATATTTAGTACATGGACTATTCCCATAGTCCATGTACATGCTGCAGAAGCAGGAAGAATGGAAATAAAAAATAAAAGCTATATTTTCAAATTGAAGAATGATTCACCGGAAATCCTTCCAGTAGGGGATGCGAGCAGTATCAAGCATATCCCCTATACGGAGGACTTATATACCACTGATAGCCTGGAAGCTATACAAAGCTACATTGACGCAGGGTTTGTTGAATACGTGGAACCGGATAGCATTGTAAGTCTTCTTGACAACAAAATTCTGCTCACACCCGACCCAATGTTTTCAAGCCAGTGGTATATGGATTCACTTGAAATCAGCAGTGCATGGGATCGAGGTCTTAGGGGCAATGGTGTTACTATTGCAGTAGTTGATTCGGGTGTCAATATAAGCCATGAGGATTTGGCCGGAGTCTCAATCAGCGGATACAACTTTATAGGGAGTGATACCTCTGATTATGGCACAGATTCCACAGGCCACGGTACCTTTGTAAGCGGCATCATAGCTGCACAGGTCAATAATGGCAAAGGAATTGCTGGTCTTACAGATAAGGTTAATCTTCTGGAGCTTAGATGTTTTGATTCCAAAACCACTCGTACATCAAATGTGGTAAGTGCACTTGAATATGCTGTAAAACAAAATGCTGACGTTATAAACATGAGCTTTGGCGGAACAAACTCAAGCCTTGCAACCTCTCTGCGAGAGCAAATTGATATTGCTGCCAAGAAGGGCATTATACTGGTTTCTGCTGTGGGAAACGGAGATAACGGCGATGTAACTTCCCTTAACTATCCTGCTGCATTCGAAAGTGTTGTGGGAGTTGGCATGGTGGATAGCAAGCGACTTGTTCATCCCCATTCCCAAAGAAACAGCAGTGTATTTGTAACCGCTCCCGGCGTTGGGTTACCCGGCTTGGGAAATTCAGCTTCCGATGCCTATATAAGCTCAGTTACAGGCACTTCCTATGCTGCAGCCTTTGTCACATCCCTGGCAGCCATGGCAAAGCAAGTTAATAAGTCAATAGACGGCAGTGCATTTAAGAAGCTTCTAATGGCTTGTGCTGTAGATGACCAATCCGGTGATGGCTACGATACATCATATGGATACGGTATCGTGAATGCAAGGCTAATGGCAGAAGCACTTACAAAAGACTATAAAATAACATACAATAGCAGCGGCGGTACCATTAGCGGTACTGCCGGAACTGATTATCCAGCTGCATATAGGATAGACAGAAAGACAGATGCAACCCTACCTATTCCTGTAAAAAACGGTTACAGATTTGCAGGATGGTATGACGACCCTACATTCACCGGAAACAGCATCACAAAGGTTGCCGACAATTCAGTAGGTGATGTGAAATACTTTGCAAAATGGGAAATGAATACGACTACCGCTGTAAAATCTATAACTGTCCAGGGAGTCACCGCTGAGGTTTATGAATCCAGCAACACTATTTATAACGTTACACTTCCATCAAACCATAGCAAGATAATGGCATCCGATTTCCTTGTTGTTCCTGCAAGCGACAGTGCTTCCGTTACTGATACTGAATCAGGTGAAAACCCCGATACTTGGACATTTGATGTTACAAATGAAGGTGAGTCCACTACATATGTGGTTAATGCTACACTATCACATTTTGCCCGTCCTTCAGCAAAAGGAGCTCTACCCACGGGAGAGTCAACACCTGCTTCCAGTGATGGCAAAATCAAGGTTACTCCATATTTGTGGCAAGATATTGCCTCATGGTTTAATGATGTAAACGCAGAAACTGCTTACAGCATAGTTTCATCCAGTGGTACAGGCAAGGCTGAAATATCTGAAAAAACACTCACATACACTCCATCAGAAAGTGATGCCGGAAAGTCTGTAATACTCACTATCAGAGGAAAAAACGGACCTTTTGAGAGTACTCTTGATGTGACTGTGTCGATATGGGTAAATCCGGTTCCAGCTAATATTATAACCTACCCCGTTACCCCTATAAGTGGAGGCACAGCATCTACCCCAACACCCTCCGTAGTATCTGATACCACTGTCATTTTGCCTGTTTCTCCCAATGAAAGCGGCTACGGTTATTCAGGCTCAGGCGAAAGCAAAATCCATGCTACCGCTTCAACAAGTGAAAAGGAAGATAATAATAGTATATACAAGCACACAGATAACACGGACGAGCAAAACGCTTTAGTGATAAGTAATACAGCTGATATAGTCAGCAACAAACTACCATCTGGTGGTTGGATCAATCCGTTTACAGATGTAAAAGCAACTGACTGGTACTTTGACTCTGTGGCTTTTATATGCGAAAAGGGCTTTTTCAACGGACTATCCGATAAAATTTTTGCACCGGATGCCTCCATGACACGCTCCATGCTTATAACAGTTCTTTACCGTATAGCTGGAAAGCCTCAAGTTGATTCATCAGACATCTTTGAAGATGTGTCAAAGGGTGCATGGTACGAAAATGCCGTTAATTGGGCATATTTCAATAAAATCGTTTTTGGCATAAACAACAAGAAATTCGCACCTGACAAACCGGTTACTCGACAGGAGGCAGCAGTTATATTACATAATTATGATAAGTACCTGAAGAAAAGCGATATCAATAAAATGACTTCACAGGATATATTGAATAATTTTCATGATAAGGAAGATGTTCTATCATGGGCATATGAAGCAATGAGCTGGGCTGTCGATTGCAAACTTATAAGCGGCAAAACCAAATCCATACTGGATCCGGCAGGCACAGCAACTCGTGCTGAAGTTGCAGCAATCCTTCAGCGATATTGTGATATTGCAAAATTGTAGTTTATAATTGAGTGAACGTGCTACAATTTAAAATTAATATAATTTGGGTGTTGACTTAATAACAATGATATTGTAAAATGTATAAGCGTGTTAAATTAATATGATTTGTGGAGAGATGGCTGAGCTGGTCTAAGGCGCACGACTGGAAATCGTGTGACGGCTAATACCCGTCCGAGAGTTCGAATCTCTCTCTCTCCGCCAGTAAGTAAAGTCAAGTATTTCAAGGGTTTGAGATACTTGACTTTTTGTTTGTAGCTTTTTTGCAGTCCACACGATTTTTTAATAAAAAAATCATAATCGTATGAAGTGGGGAATGTAAAAATGGCAAAGAAAATCACTATGAAAAAGGATACAAATGGAAAGACAATTGAGGCAGGATACAAGGAGTTCATCAACACGTGTAAAGTAAAAAACTTGTCCGAAAAAACAATTATTTATTATAATGCTTATATGAATAAGTTTATGGCATTCTTAAAACAAGATAATATTACGCTTATCAAGGACATAAACAAAGACCTTATAAATACTTATATTATACATTTAAAAGGCCTTGGCAATCAGAACGACATATCAATTAATACTGCCATAAGAGCTGTCAGAGCAATAATTTATTTCTTTCAAGGTCTTGGGTACTGTAATTCGTTTAAAATTAACCTGATAAAAGCTAATAAAACAATTAAGGAAACATATACGGAACATGAATTAAAGCTGCTTCTTGACAAGCCAGATTTTAAAAAGTGCGATTTTAGCGAATACCGGGATTGGGTTATAGTTAATTTTCTACTTGCTACAGGAGTAAGAGTTGGTGAACTTGTAAATATCCGTATTGGAGATATTGATTTAGATGAAGCCATTACAAAGGTAAAACAGGGTAAATCAAGGCGTGAAAGGCATTTACCTTTATCAAAAACAATAAATAAAATACTCATGGAATACTTGGAAATAAGACAGGGAGAAAGTCCGGAAGATTATTTATTTTGTAATTCGTATGGGCAAAAATTTACTGAAAATTCCTGCACAAAGAGCATAGCAAGGTATAATAATAAAAGGGGAATAAATAAAACATCAATGCATTTATTTCGTCATACCTTTGCAAAAATGTTTATATTAAATGGTGGTGATGTTTTTAGGCTTCAAAAGATTCTAGGTCATAGGAGTATTGAGATAGTTAAAGAATACGTCAATATGTTTACAAATGACCTAAAGAAGGATTTTGATAATTTTAATCCATTGGAAAATATTAATAAATCTAAAGGAAAACCCATTAGAATAAAATAGAACAATAAAGAATATCTTCGATAGGGCGATGTAATAATAAAAGTGCTTCAAATAAACGTCTGAAGCACTTTTAAATAAATCTAACTAGGAAAATCTTGAGAATAATATATGAAGCCTGTTTGTAGGGATTTCTTCGACATTTGAACCTTTTCGGCTATAGAATTTATTATCATAAGCATAGGGACGTTTTCCAGAAGCAACTTCAAAAATAACTAATGCTTTACCCGCATAATTTATTAACCGTACAATTACATTATCTAAAAATTCTTTTTCAACTAATTCTTTTTCTAAATAGTTTAAAATTACATTATAATAGGAATCATAATTTGAATTGTGATATTTATCTACTTCGCCCTGTAGCCCAGTTATATAAAATTTATTGTATTTAATAAAATCTGAATTGTATTTTTTACATGACTTTTTCATATCTTCTTCGTCATCTGCAATTCCAACAATAATATATCCTTTAGAATTAGCTTTAGCATTTGCCATAGCAGTTAACGTTTTAGTAATTTTGTGAATAATACTTACATCAAAATCTCCAATATTATCAAGTCTATGAAAACCTTGTTTAAAATCATACAAGGCTTGTTCAGTAAATGACTGCATTAAGATGTTTTCTAATTTTGTAGACCAACTATCAATTGCAGGATTTTCTATATCACTATCACTTTTAATACGGAATGCACTTTTTATCAAGGCTTTTATATCTTCGATATTCCTTTTTCTACTAGCACCACTCCAGTTTCCACCTGCACTTATATTAATATGTCTACCAATACCTATTAATTTATTTTTTAATTTGTCGTAGCTATCTATAACCAAATTTTCAATGAATATCAGTTCATATATTGCTATAAAAATTATTTGAAATGGTCTAGGTATATAGTAACTTGCCTCCTTATCAGGATATAAGATAGTCTTTAGGTTTTTTGAAGTATCAACCATGCTAAGCTTTTTTAGTTCATCAAGGATGATAATGAAGCGTTCGATAATTAATTCAGAATTTTGTTTTAGATTTCTTTCTAAAGAGTAATAACGTTCTTTTTGAGTAGGAGTATTAAAAATCCCATAGTAGTTATCTAATAGTTCAGAATTTGCAGTAGATTTATTCTCTAGAAGTACATAACCTAACATATCAGCTACAATTTCTTCATCTAATGATTGACGAACTTTTTCTCGTGGAATAATACCTTCTTTTACCCAAAAAATCTCATTAACATTAATTCCGTAATCTAAATTTTTGTTTGATATACTAATGCTCTTCATACTATTTAAAATTAACTCATCAGATTGGGAATCATCACCTCTAAATTTTGCAGAAATCTTTCTAACTACATCTGCGAATTTTCCAAGGGAATTTGATTGACGAATGTCTTGCTTAGATAATTGTCTCCCTCCAGAGTTTATTCGTCTAAATATTTCATCAATTTCACGAGAGTTCTCCTTTTTATAAACTGAAAATGGTAAAACATAGCTAGCAATTTTTGTACAAATATCTCTTGAAAGCTTGGGGATTTTTTGAAATAATACTTTTTTATCTAACAGTAGTTTTGTTTCAACCATAGTTTCTAAGTCAAAGTATTCACCATTAATTTCAAATTCTTGCTCAATAAATGATGATATTGCATTAAGTCTTTGCATGCCATCAATAATTTCAAACTTATCATCTTCTCCATAAACAATTTCAGCAAAAAGAAACAGGGGTACAGGATATCCTTTTATTATTGATTCTACAAAAGCTCTCTTTTCTTCGATGTTCCAAACTAATTTTCTTTGATATTTTCTATTAACTAGAAATATTTCATTTTTATACATCTGATATACTCTTTGTATATTTTCACTTCTAATTAATAAATCTTGTTTAATATCAGTCATTTTTATCCCCCCATTAAGCATTAAGAATAAATCCATATGTATTGCATTTTTATTATACATGTTTTTTATAAAACTAACAATGATTAGTAAAGGAAGATTATTATAGAAATTAATCATTATAGTTTTTATGCACCCTCAAAAGCCACCAAAAACGGCATAAAAAGGAGGATTGTATTCAATCCTCTTTTTTATTTTTATGTAAAGAAAACCACCTGCTAAGCAGGTGGTCATGATTACATGAGCTTAAGTATAGTAACAATCAAGTTGGATGTTCATATGTTGCATTGCAATGTTTGTATTACCATATTAATAGCTGTATCATAATTATTTAGGTTAAAGTGATGTTTTACAAGTGTCTCAACTTCTACATCATCAAATATACCAATGCTGTCAATTTGTATAAACGTGTCATTATCTACTGTATCAATAGTTATCTTAATGTTTGTGTCAGGCCTTAATTGATTGGCAAGTTTGATTACTTTTTCCATGCGTTTTGTACCTCCGTTTGATTGATATATTATAATTATATGCCTTGCAAAACCTAGTTACAAGCCTGTATGAAACATAACATATATTGTAACATACAATTATTTTGTTTATGTTAATATACATATATTCCATTTAGTTTTGCAGAAGAGAATAATATAATTTCTAATAACTGGGTTAGGTTAGGTTTTTCGGCATAAAATAATATATGGTATTTATCTTAGTTATTCGAAATTAAAAATATTCTAATTAGAATATATAATATTACTTTATACCGAAAAACCTAACCTAACCCATATGTTTCCAATTGCAAAGCATCCAAAACACATTAAAAAGTACCTTTCGAAGATTTTAATATTATTTAAATAGGACGACATCTGAACACTGCATATTCCTAGTGTTCAGGAGTATATAGCCATTTTTATAATCCGGATTAGTAATTCTATTACTTATTATCAATTTAAGAGAAAACATATCATTTTGGAACAATGTGACCTATTAAATTATATAAGTCACATTGTTCTTTGCTTAGCAAAAGAAATTATATAATTTTGAACAAAAAGAAAATCACGATTTGATTGCTTTGCAAAAGGATAATTTACCAATAACCGGGTTAGGTCATACAATCAGAGAGACACCCGAAGGGTGACTCTTGCATTCCGCATAGGAACCGCCGGAGGGGTGTACCGTACGGATATTATACTATCCAAAACACATTTTAAAAAATTTTTTTATTAGGTGGTTGCAAAAATCAAATATTGTTGCCTATACATTGAGAAGGTTTAGTTTTGCAAAGATTTATTCGAAGCTTAGCACGTAACTAACTATGAACACTGAACAAGAATGGGGGTAGGGGGCAGAATACTATATATATATATATATATATAATATCCGTACGGTACACCCCTCCGGCGGTTCCTATGCGGAATGCAAGAGTCACC